>CAIWVX010000501.1 GCA_903916205.1 uncultured beta proteobacterium | reverse complement strand
CGCTTGTTCGAGAATGAAGGTGAGCGGGTTGGCCATGAGCCAAGGGCGGAATTCTTCAGGTAGTGCTGTTATGGGATAAAAGACGGGGGAAAGAAACATCATGACGGTAGTAACAATGCCGATGGTTTGCCCGACGTCACGCAGAAATACGCCCAAAGAGGCGAGCATCCAGGCGATGCCTAAGGTGAGGATAACAAGGGGTAGGAACACGAGCGGGATGAAGACAGTTGTCCAGCACAGGTAGCCATTGAAAATAACAAAGGCCATCAACAACACGCCCAAGCTGATGACGGTGTGGAAGAGTGCCGCCCCCATGGCAATGATGGGCAGGGTTTCCAATGGGAAGACGACTTTTTTAACGTAGTTAACGTTGGAGAGAATGAGACCCGGCGCACGGTTGAGTACTTCAGCAAACAGGCTGTGCACAATCATGCCGACAAACAACACCACGGCAAACTGGATTTTGCTCTCTTCTCCACCAACGCCCCAGCGGGATTTGAAGATCACCGAAAAAACGAAGGTATACACCGTCAACATAAAAACCGGGTTGAAGAACGACCAAGCCAAACCCATGGCCGAGCCTTTGTATCGGCCTACGACTTCACGCTGGGTCATTTGTACAATGAGCTGGCGGTTACGCCAGAGGCTTTTGCTCAATGCGACAAGAGAGGTGGGTTGAGCGGCATGGGGGTTGATTGTCGCGGTCGCGTTAATCATGCGAAATGCTCCGCTTTTGCCAATGGGCTGGCTTGCTGATCTTTGGCGGAGAGAGTGGGAGCGCCTTGAATGGGCCATTGGATGCCGATGTCGGGGTCGTTCCAAGCGAGGCTGCGCTCGAATTCTGGTGCCCAATAATCGGTGGTTTTGTAGAGAAATTCCGCCGTGTCTGACAGCACTAAAAAACCATGCGCGAAGCCTTCAGGTATCCACAACATGCGCTTGTTGTCGGCAGAGAGTTTCACGCCGACGTGCTGTCCAAAGGTGGGTGAGAATTTACGTATGTCTACCACTACATCAAACACCTCGCCTTGAACAACGCGCACGAGTTTGCCTTGAGCTTGCTGAATTTGATAGTGCAGTCCGCGCAATACGTTTTTAGCCGAACGACTATGGTTATCCTGCACGAAATCGACCTCGCGGCCGGTGAGCTTAGCAAATTGGCGGCGGTTAAAGCTCTCAAAAAAGAACCCGCGTTCATCACCGAACACGTTGGGTTCGATGATGAGTACGTCGGGGATGGTGGTGTGGATGGCTTTCACTTAATTTACTTCTCGCTGTAACTGATAACGATTTTCTTGCCCGTTGGTAACTACTCAAGTAAGTCGTTTAGCATACAAACAACGACTCGAAATTAAACTTATGATTTTATCTGTAACCCATTAATTATTATAAACCGATGGTGTTACCGAATTTTTCGAGCCACATACTTGAGGGGCGCTATTTTAACGCAGGATCCCGTCGAACGGCAAAAATCAAGATCGTAGCGCCGGATAATCCGAGCAAAGCACATTGTTGGACGACCGTTACTGCATCACCTCGGTCGATTCATCTACGTCGGATCATAACAGGCTGATTTCAGACCTTTTGAACACAAAAAACTCAACGCGTAAGAACAGAAATAGCAATTTCTCTCGGCGTTAATGATTCTGACTCGCGCTGCAATTGGCTGTGTATTTCATTAAAGTCATGGGCATGAGATATGAATGTTTGAACAATAGCAGGATCAAATTGGGTTCCGCTATAGCCTTCGATAATCTTGCAGCTTTCCTCGTGGGTGAGGGGTTTCTTGTAGCTGCGTTCTGAAACTAGCGCATCATAAACATCAACTATGGCCATGATTCTCGCTGGCAGAGGGATGTTTTGTCCTTTAAGACCGAAGGGGTAGCCACTGCCATCCCACTTTTCGT
>CAIWVX010000500.1 GCA_903916205.1 uncultured beta proteobacterium | reverse complement strand
CGACTGTCAATCCCGCCACTGAAACTTATCAGGATGACAGGATATTTCACCTCCCAGTTCCACTGCTCCTCAATCAGCCCATGCACCAAAACGGAAATGCCAAAACGCTGCAACAGTAAGGCCAGCAACGGCGTCAGATTAACGCTCTTGCGCGCTCCGTTGTAAGAAGGAATGACAATCGGACGAAAACGATTTTGTGGAGGACGCACAGGATAAATGCGCTCATTGCTTGCCGCCAGAAAACCAATCATTTCATCGGCGGATTCGCCTTTTAGGCGCAACGCGATAGCAATCGCACCCAACTCAAGCTCCGGCACCCCGCCATCAAGCATGGCGCCGTAGAGTTGCTGCGCTTCCTCAAGCGTCAAGTCGCGCGCACTTTGAGGGCCACGACCGATTTCACGGATGTAATGCGCGTAATTCATGGGAATTCCGGATTCCAGATACACGAAGCGAAACAAGCGCTGGACAACTTTATTTTACTGATCATGTTCGATACTCCTGCGCTGATTTTAGCAACAGGCGTGCCAAACATAAAAATCAATGAGTTACGAGATGATGGCTGATTTTTATAGGGGGCTACGCTTCATCATGGTGCGACACCGCCAGATAAGGCTTCAAGACTGGGCGGCTTATTTTATACGCTGCAATTTGGGACGCCCCGTGGGCGGTGTAGGGGGCTTAGGTTCATCGTCTGACGCATTTTCAAGCTCAAAGTTATGCTGATTCGCCCCCCCAGTTTCCGGCGGGAAAGCCATTCCGGCCCCATTTTCTTTGGCATAAATGGCGGTCACATTTCCCATGGGGACGTAAATATCAAACGCTTTGCCAGCAAAACTAGCCTGGAAGAAAATGCTGTCGTTAACAATTTGAAGGTGCGCTGTCGCGGCGTAGTCTATGTTCAAGGTAATCTGATCATCGCGCACAAACGCTCTCGGAACACGGACGAACTCATCTACTTGGACGGTAATATGCGGCGTAAAACCGTTGTCGCAACACCATTCGTGAATGGCGCGAACCATGTACGGTTTGGTCGAAGGAAGATCCATAGTCAATCCCGAAAAAATTGAGCCAGAAAAAAGCACATTCAGCCGCTAAATCCAGTCATCCTTCACGCCACACTTAGCGACGCATGGCTTTTTCAGAGGGCGTCAGCGCGTCAATAAATCCTTGACGGCTGAAAATACGTTCGGCATATTTCATCAGCGACGCAGCTGTTTTCGGCAGTTCAATTCCATAATGATCGAGACGCCAGAGCAAGGGCGCAATCGCTACATCAAGCATCGAAAATTCTTCACCCAGCATGTGCTTCTGTTTGATAAAAATGGGGGCCATCTCGGTCAAGCGATCACGGATAATTTGACGTGACTTGTCCGCCGTTTTTGCGGCTTTCTCTAGCGGATCAATGTGCGCAAAAACTTCGCGCTCCATCGTAATCAGCAACTGGCGAGCACGTGCCCGCATGATGGGATCAGGCGGCATCAGTTGCGGATGCGGAAAGCGCTCATCAATGTACTCGTTGATGATATTCGGCTCATAAAGGATTAAATCGCGTTCGACCAGCACCGGTACTCGAGCGTAGGGATTGATGATGGCAATGTCCTCTTGCTTAGCAAAGAGATCAACATCAATGACCTGAAAATCCATGCCTTTCTCAAACAGAACAATGCGGCAACGTTGGCTGAACGGGCATGTGGTACCCGAATAAAGATTCATCATGATCAATACCCCAAAAAAACGAACCGGCATCGTGGCGACAATCGGCGCTTATACGCGTATGCCGGCGATGCCGTAGCCTGCAAAAACAGGCAGTTAAACAGTCAATTCAATTAAAATCGCTTGCTGTTTCAAGGCCCAGTGCGATTACTTAACATCTTTCCAGAATTCTTTTTTCAGCGCATAAGATAAGCCGAATAAAACGGCTAAAAACGCCAAAACACCAAGCCCTATTTTTTTACGATAAGCGGCACCGGGTTCACCCGCCCAAACCAGAT
>CAIWVX010000499.1 GCA_903916205.1 uncultured beta proteobacterium | reverse complement strand
TAGGCCTTGCAGGCAGGATCGGAGAGGTTGAGTGGACGCTGGTTTGAGATTGCCGAGGGGCACTTCTTTGGTTTGTTGATCCACACTGTTTGGAGAGTTTTCCAAAATTTCGGGAGTGGGGCGTTGGAACGCAGGAGATTCCATACCCTGGAGAGTGGGGAGGCAGCCGAGTCGAGTGAGCATAGCCAAAGCACTGTGGTCAGCGACCATTTTGGAACCGATTTGTGTATCGACTGTCTTCGCATGGCGAGAGTGACATCTAAGTCTGTATAGTAGTGTTGTGCTGGCACGTCTTGTACTGCATGTGGGGCCTCCATTGTGCTGATTTCTGGGATGGAGAGTGGTGTTTGGAGCGCTCCCAGTGTGTCTGTAAGATAGGATTGGATGACCTCTTTGGTGGTAGAAATGCCTGTTTTTCGTGTTTTATCGAGCTGTTTTTCAAACTTGCGTCGACCTAAGATGAGCTTCAGTTTAACTTTGTGAGCCTTTCTCAATGCAAGCTTCCCGCCGCGCATTTTTTGCTATCTGCGGTAGCCACAAGCGTGATGTCATTCGTCCGCCATGGGCCTTGCCTGAAGCAAAATTCATTGAAAATTGCACGCGCTGTTCCGCCTGTATTGACCTTTGCCCGACGCGTCTACTTGTTAAAGGTAGCGGCGGCTTTCCCGAAGCTGATTTCACACCGGGACGTGCGACCGAGGGCTGCACTTTCTGTGGTAACTGCCTAACGGCTTGCCAAGAGCGCGTCTTGATTAAACGCCAAGACCAGGCCGCTTGGACATTGCAGGCGGTTTTTGGCGAATCTTGTTTGGCGGCAAAAAATGTCGTCTGCCGCACTTGTGGTGAAGCTTGCGAAGCGCAGGCGATCAATTTTTTGCCGCACCTCGGCGGTGTCTCCCGGCCACAACTCAAAGCCGAGGCCTGTAACGGTTGCGGTGCCTGTCTGGCGGACTGCCCGACGCAGGCGATTTCGCTACGCCCTGATTTATCGCTTTCAATTGCCACACAAGGTGCCACATGAAGATTGTCAGTTTGGTTCTGAAATATTTCCCGGCATCTGCCGCGCAGGTCAAGGCCGGGGTAGAGACTGTCGCCGGTGTGACCGTCGCCCTTGATGATGGTGCGGGACGAATGATTGTTGTCGTTGAAGACGGCGAAGCTTACGCCGTCTCCGACTCGATTATCCAAGTTCATCAGGTGGCCGACATTATGTCGGTCACTCTGGCCTACGAATACAGCGATGAAGCGCTTGCGCTTGAGGAGGTTTGACCATGACCATCAATCGACGTGATTTCCTGAAATCACAGGCCATTGCAGCAGCGGCGGCCACGGCGGGTTTTCCCCTAGTGGCTCATGCCGCCAAAACGCGGGCGGTTGATCCTGCCGGTGCCACCGATATTCGCTGGGACAAGGCGGCTTGTCGCTTTTGTGGCACCGGTTGTTCGGTGCTGGTCGGCGTGCAACAAGGGCGCATCGTTGCCACGCAGGGCGATCCTGATGCACCGGTTAATCGCGGCCTGAACTGCATCAAGGGCTATTTTCTGTCGAAAATTATGTATGGCGAAGATCGTCTGACTCAACCGCTACTGCGCATGAAGGACGGCAAGTACGACAAAAATGGTGAATTCCAGCCGGTTTCGTGGAAACACGCCTTCGATGTCATGGAAGAAAAATGGAAAACGGCCATCAAGGCCGAAGGCGCGAATTCGACGGCGATGTTCGGTTCAGGTCAATGGACTATTTGGGAAGGCTATGCCGCAGCCAAGTTGATGAAGGCCGGATTTCGCACCAACAACCTTGACCCCAACGCCCGCCACTGCATGGCTTCGGCGGTCACCGGGTTTATGCGTACCTTTGGCATCGACGAACCCATGGGCTGCTATGACGACATTGAAAATGGCGATGCCTTCGTGCTGTGGGGTTCCAATATGGCCGAGATGCACCCGATCTTATGGTCGCGCATCACCGACCGGCGGCTGACCCATCCGGGGGCCGAAGTGCATGTGCTGTCCACCTTTGAGCATCGCAGTTTTGAACTGGCCGATAACGGCATGATCTTCACGCCGCAGACCGATCTTGCTATTCTGAATTACATCTGTAATTACATCATTCAGAGCGGCAAAGTGAATCAGGACTTTGTCAGCAAACACGTCAATTTCAAAATGGGCGAAACCGATATTGGCTTTGGCTTGCGTCCGGCCCATGAGCTAGAAAAAGACGCTAAATTCAACGGTTACCCCGGAGCCGACGGTAAGCCAAAAAACAACCCGAACGATGCGCACCCGATCACGTTCGACGAGTTCAAGAAATTTGTTTCTGAATACACCTTAGAAAAGGCCGCCAAGATTTCAGGCGTTCAGCCTGAGCGTTTGAAGAGAATGGCCGAGCTCTACGCCGATCCGAAACGCAAGGTGATTAGTTTCTGGACGATGGGCTTCAATCAACATACGCGCGGCACCTGGGTCAATAACATGATCTACAACGTGCACCTGCTGGTTGGAAAAATATCGACGCCGGGTTCCGGCCCGTTTTCTTTGACCGGCCAACCATCCGCGTGCGGCACAGCGCGCGAAGTGGGTACTTTTTCCCATCGCTTGCCAGCGGATAGGGTGGTCACCAACCCGGATCACCGCAAGCACACCGAGGAAATCTGGAAGCTACCCGAAGGCACCATTCCCGACAAAATAGGTCTTCACGCGGTGGCCCAGAGCCGTGCCCTGAAGGACGGAAAACTCAAGTGTTATTGGACGAGCACCACCAATAACATGCAAGCCGGGCCGAATATCAACGAGGAAATTTACCCAGGATGGCGCAATCCGGCGGCTTTTGTCGTGGTTTCCGACTGTTATCCGACGGTGTCGGCGATGGCCGCTGACCTTATTTTGCCGTCGGCGATGTGGACCGAAAAAGAAGGGGCTTACGGCAATGCTGAGCGGCGCACTCAGTTCTGGCGGCAGCAAGTTAAGGCGCCGGGTGAGGCCAAGTCTGACCTGTGGCAGTACATCGAGTTTTCCAAGCGCTTCAAAGTTGAGGACGTCTGGCCGTCGGAACTGATCGCCAAAAAACCGGAATTAAAGGGTAAGACACTGTTCGAGGTGCTCTACAAAAATGGACAGGTCAACAAATTTCCGCTGGCCGATCTGGAAAAGACCAACGGCCACGCCATCAAGGGTTACAGCAACGAAGAATCCAAGGAACTCGGCTTCTATTTGCAAAAGGGCTTATTTGAGGAATACGCCCTGTTCGGGCGTGGTCACGGCCATGATCTCGCCGATTTTGACCTTTATCACAAAGCCCGTGGGCTACGCTGGCCGGTGGTTGACGGCAAGGAAACGTTGTGGCGCTTCCGCGAAGGCTACGACCCCTATGTTCCGAAGGGTGAGGGCATTCGTTTCTACGGTCACAAAGATGGCAAAGCGGTGATTTTTGCGCTGCCCTATCAAGACCCTCCAGAAAAGCCGGATGCCCATTTTGATCTCTGGTTGTGTACCGGTCGCGTTCTGGAACATTGGCATACCGGTTCGATGACCCGCCGCGTCCCAGAACTGCACCGCGCGGTGCCGGAAGCCGTGGTCTTCATGCATCCCGACGACGCCAAGAAGCGCGGCTTGCAGCGCGGCATGAAGGTCAAGGTGGCCTCGCGTCGTGGCGAAATCACTCTCCGGGTTGAAACCAAGGGGCGAAATAAACCACCGGTCGGTCTGGTTTTTATCCCCTTCTTTGATGAAGGCAAGCTGGTCAACAAGCTGACGCT
>CAIWVX010000498.1 GCA_903916205.1 uncultured beta proteobacterium | reverse complement strand
CCGAAAGTAACGTCAATTTTACGTCACCCTTGGCAGACGAAATTTCGGGGGAAGATCACTTTTCTTCCCGTTTTGCCAGCTTCAATTTTGACTCACCCATTGGGTGACTCCCATGATAATTACGAATCCATTAGCCTGCCTGAGTTTCAAGCAGATTGCACACCGTCAACTGACGGTTTTTAGGTTTATACTTCAAAGCATGTGGATTCGAACTTTTCTGACCTGCGCGATTTGCCTTTTATTTGTTGCCTGTGGCAGCACACCACCGCTCACCGAGCCCAGCGGAAGCCGTTCTGATTTTAGCGAAAAAAGAAACGAGGTCACGCTATTTGCTTTGGCTTTAATTGATACCGGCTACCGTTTTGGCGGCAAAAATCCGGAGGCCGGTCTCGATTGCAGCGGCATGGTGTCCTACATTTATAAACGAGCGGCGGGTCTCAATATCACGGGCAGCGCCGCCGAAATGGCTCGCCAAGGACGCGCTGTAGAACGCTATCGCCTACGCGCCGGTGACCTAGTTTTCTTCAATACCAACAACATCCCGTACTCGCATGTTGGTGTGTATCTCGGCAACAACCGCTTTATCCATGCGCCTTCGAGCAACGGTAAGGTACGCATCGACCATTTGAATACCGCTTACTACGCCAAGCGCTTTGAACTAGCACGCACCTATTTCGACTAAATAACGTTCTGCTACAAGTAACCAGGAAACCTCTTCTAGTAGAACGTGTTGGCTGAAAATCAAACCGAGGCAAGTGACCGACTAATTCCAATTTGCAATCCATGACTTCACCGTCGCCTAAAACGCTAACGCCGCGCCCTTCGTTTGGCGCAAGCGGCAAGTCAAGGGCACGCGATTTCGAAACACTATCGTTAATTTACGCAATTAAACATAGAACAAAAAATTTGCACAACGCTTTTCCGACCTATTTTTCACTTATTGAACGATGCACGACTTGAAATTTGCACGCTCCGTCACTATTATTAGCACTCGATTCAATTGAGTGCTAATTTTTTGGTGCTCAAGAAAGCCGCCCAAGTTATGGGTATCAGTTAGTTAGTAGTCACTATCGCTAAAAACAGGAGATAAAAGCATGAAAATCCGTCCATTGCATGATCGCGTGATTGTTAAGCGCCTTGAAGAAGAACGCAAAACAGCCTCTGGCATCGTCATTCCTGATGCCGCTGCTGAGAAACCCGATCAAGGCCAGGTTATTTCAGTTGGACCCGGCAAGCGCGACGACAACGGCAAGCAAATCACGCTCGATGTCAAAGTCGGCGACCGCGTCCTGTTCGGCAAGTACTCCGGCCAGACCGTCAAGGTTGATGGCGAAGAATTGCTGGTCATGCGCGAAGAAGACATCATGGGTGTTGTTGAGCTTTAAGCGTTAACCGTCAGCACAAACAATCCCGTTTTACATCAACACCAATAGTTAGGAGTTACTTCTATGGCAGCAAAAGACGTTAAATTTGGCGATTCCGCACGCGCTCGCATGGTCGAAGGCGTAAATATCCTCGCCGACGCAGTTAAGATCACCCTAGGCCCGAAGGGTCGTAACGTGGTTCTCGAGCGCTCTTATGGCGCCCCAACCGTGACCAAAGACGGTGTTTCCGTCGCCAAGGAAATCGAACTGAAAGACAAGTTCGCCAACATGGGCGCACAAATGGTTAAGGAAGTCGCTTCCAAAACTTCCGATGTCGCCGGTGACGGCACCACCACCGCGACCGTTCTGGCTCAGTCGATCGTTCGCGAAGGTATGAAGTACGTAGCCGCTGGCATGAACCCGATGGATCTCAAGCGTGGCATCGACAAAGCCGTTATCGCCACCCTTGACGAACTGAAGAAGCTTTCCAAGCCTTGCTCAACCAACAAGGAAATCGCTCAAGTCGGTTCGATCTCTGCCAATTCCGATGCTGACATCGGCGAAATTATTGCCCGTGCCATGGACAAGGTCGGTAAAGAAGGCGTTATCACGGTTGAAGATGGCAAGTCGCTGAACAACGAGCTTGATGTCGTCGAAGGGATGCAATTCGACCGCGGCTACCTCAGCCCCTACTTCATCAATAATCCAGACAAACAAAGCGCCATTCTGGACAATCCGTACGTTCTGCTTTTCGACAAGAAGATTTCGAACATCCGCGATCTGCTGCCGATTCTTGAACAAGTGGCTAAAGCGGGTCGTCCGCTGCTGATCATCGCCGAAGATGTTGATGGCGAAGCACTGGCAACCCTGGTGGTCAATAACATCCGTGGCATCCTGAAAACCTGTGCTGTTAAGGCACCTGGCTTTGGTGATCGTCGCAAAGCCATGCT
>CAIWVX010000497.1 GCA_903916205.1 uncultured beta proteobacterium | reverse complement strand
TCGTCATAAATAATCAGTGCGTCTTGACCCCGATCACGGAAGTATTCGCCCATCGTGCAACCAGAATACGGCGCAATAAATTGCAGCGCCGCTGATTCAGAAGCTGTGGCCGCCACCACAATGGTGTACTCCATCGCCCCGTTCTCTTCGAGTTTGCGTACAACGTTGGCCACAGTAGAGGCTTTTTGCCCAACCGCAACATAGATACAGAAGAGGTCTTTACCTTTTTGGTTAATGATCGTGTCGATTGCGACGGCGGTCTTACCGGTCTGTCGGTCACCAATAATCAGTTCGCGCTGACCACGACCAATCGGAACCATTGCGTCAATCGACTTCAGCCCTGTTTGTACGGGTTGTGAAACCGATTTTCGCCAAATGACGCCTGGAGCGACTTTTTCAATTTTATCCGTGATCTTGGCATTGATTGGGCCTTTGCCGTCAATCGGTTGCCCAAGAGAATTGACCACACGACCCAAGAGTTCAGGCCCCACAGGAACTTCTAGAATGCGCCCGGTGGTTCTAACGGTATCACCTTCGGTAATTTTCTCGTATTCACCGAGGACGACCGCACCAACGGAGTCACGCTCAAGATTGAGCGCCATACCGAATGTTCCGCCCGGGAACTCAAGCATCTCGCCTTGCATTACATCAGACAGTCCGTGCACCCGGCAAATGCCGTCAGTAACCGAGACGACCGTACCCTGTGTTCGGGTTTCTGCGCCCACATCAAGATTCTGAATCTTGTTCTTGATCAGCTCACTGATCTCGGAAGGATTCAATTGCATGAATTTCTCCTAGTTCTTTAGCGCCGTGGCCATAGCATCAAGCTTGCCGCGAACGGAAGCATCAAGTACCTGGTCACCTACCGCCACTTTGATTCCGCCAATCAGCGCCGCATCCACCTCTACATGAGGTTGGAGTTTGCCGCCAAAATGTGATTCAAGCTGGCTCATCAGATTTTTCAGTTGTGCATCATCGAGTGGATAGGCGCTGGTTATTACCGCTCCCTTTACACCTTCATCTGCGCTCTTCAGTTGCTCGTATAATCCCTGAATTTGCGTCAGGACATCGAGCCGTTCGTTTTTAGCTAGGACGCTTATAAATGCGGCCAACTCCTTATTTCCAGGATCCCCGGAAAGTGAAACGAACAACTCCGCGACCTGCCCAGCGGAAAATTTCGGGTTGCCAACGACCTTGGCCATCTCAGCATCATCCGCAATAGCTACCAACCGTTGCAGTCGATCAGACCAAGCTGTTAGCGACTTGCTTTCCCGCGCCAAGCGAAAAACAGCTTGGGCATAAGGACGAGCGATGGTGACAGATTCAGCCATGAGCGTCAGAGTTCCATTTTGATGGAGGTGAGCATATCGGCATGAGTCCTAACATCAACCTCACGGAGCAAAATTTTCTCTGCCCCAGCCACCGCTAACTCGGCCACGCGTTCCCGTAGCGCTTCCTTGACTCGAGCGGCTTCCTGCTCAATTTCAACTTTTGCGCCAATAATAACCTTTTCGGCTTCGATACGGGCCTGCGCCTTGGCTTCTTCGATGATCTGCTGTCCGCGTTTCTCAGCTTGAGCAATAATTTCAGTGACTTTGCTCTTGCCTTCACGCATTGTTTCAGCCGAATGCTTGGCGGCAAGATCAAGGCTTTGCCGCCCGCGTTCAGCGGCAGCAAGGCCTTCAGCTATCTTTATCGCACGCTCATCAAGAGCCTTCACTATGGGCGGCCACACGAATCTCATCGTGAACCACGCCAGAATGAAGAACACAGCGAGCTGAGCGAACAGAGTTGCGTTCAGATTCACGGTTATCTTCCCTGAAAAAGGTTGATGGAAATCGTCAGATTATTTGATAACGAACGGATTGGCGAAGGCAAACATCATGGCAATACCAACGCCAATCAGAAAGGCCGCGTCAATCAGACCGGCCAGCAGGAACATCTTGGTCTGCAGTTCATTCATCAATTCGGGCTGACGTGACGCTGCTTCAATGTATTTTCCACCCATCAAACCGATACCGATACACGCACCAATAGCACCCAAACCGATAATCAAACCACAGGCCAGCGCTACATTTCCAAGAACAAGTTCCATGACCACTCCTTCAAATTGAAATACTCGTTAACAATCAGAACTACAACAAAGCTTGAATTTAGTGACTTTCGTGCGCTTGGCCGATATACACCAACGCCAGCATCATAAAAATGAACGCCTGTAACAGGACAATCAGAATATGGAAAACAGCCCATGCGGTACCCGCGACAACCTGACCCAGCCAAAGAATCGGCCCGGTAAGGCCAGTCGCATCTCCGTAAGCGGCTCCCATAAGCGCGATTAGCATGAAGAGTAACTCGCCAGCGTACATATTGCCAAAAAGTCGCATCCCGTGCGAGACCGTCTTTGCTAGAAATTCGATCATCTGCATTAGAAAATTTGGAATATAAAGCAGCGGATGGTTGCCAAATGGTGCTGTGAAAAGCTCATGCACCCAACCAGCTAACCCTTTAATTTTAATGTTATACCAAACACATAAGAACGTGGAAGCCTGAGCATGGCAACTGATTTTTCAAATCCAATCTTAGGCTACCAACCGTTAATCCAACCAACGAAACCAAGCCGCTCCAACCGACCCGGCCTACTAGTAGAGCCACCGTGGCGGGTTGCTGGCCGCAGTGCAGCTGGAGCCTCAG
>CAIWVX010000496.1 GCA_903916205.1 uncultured beta proteobacterium | reverse complement strand
TTCCCCGCTTGGTAAGTGCGATTTACGACACGCGCCACGCCTCGTACATTGATCACTCGTTGGCCGATCTACTGCGCCAGCGGATTTTCCAGACCGCCTGCGGGTACGCCGACGGCAACGACGCCAACACCTTGCGCCATGATTCGATGTTCAAACTGGCGGCCGGTCGGGCACCACTTTCCGAAGGCAATGACCTAGCTTCCGGTGCCACGTTCTCCCGACTCGAGAACCGCGTGTCACGCAAAGACATTTACCGTCTGGCGCAAAGTTTTGTCGATGCCTTTATCGCCAGCTATGCACAAGCGCCGGCAGCGATTGTGCTGGATAGGGATCATTCAGAAGACACGACACACGGTCAGCAGGAACTGGCATTCTATAACCACCACTATGGGAACTACTGCTATCTGCCGCTGTTTCTCTTCGAGGGCCTCTCTGGCGTGATCGCGAAGGCGGAAGTGATGGCACCAGGCGACAATCCCCGATATGTCGTCACGTCCTTGGCCGATCCGACGCCGGATGTGCTCTACAAAGAACGGTACTGCGCTCGGGGGCAGGGCGAGAACTTCATCAAGGCGGTGAAGAACGATCTGGCCAGTGACCTGACCTCCGTTCATGCGTTTCTGGCCAATCATCTTCGGCTGTTTTATTCGTGTGCGGCCTATACGCTGATCCGCAGTTTGCGCGAACACACCTTGGTACATACCGAACTGGCTAAGGCGCAACCGGTCTCGATCATCTTGAAACTGTTCAAGCGGGCTGTGCGTGTGGTTCAGTACAAGGATCGCATCAAACTGTCCTTGCCCACGTCGTGCCCGATGAAAGGGATTCTGGCACGGGTGACCGAGTTGCTGTACTTCGCCCCGCGTTCTCCGGCTCCGGCTTGATCGACCAGCACGGCACTAGCCTCCGAATTAGCTTGAATTCGCCAGACCCGACTTTGACACCGCCGAGTAACACGCCCCTCGGAAGGCCGTATGGCGCAAGGCATACGGCGGATCAGCCGAAATGGGTGTGTATCTAGGTGGGGAAGGTACTCAATCCAGAGTAAGGATTGGTTTTGGCGGCTTGATTTTCAGCACTTTCAATCGGTTAGCCGCATCTGAGGAAGGGTCGGTCACCTGCCAGACACGACCGTTGGGGCTGGACAATAGCGCCAACTGGACTTGTTTCAGATCATCCCGGATATTGCGCCAAGTCTCCTGACAGGCGTGCTCGATGGTGCGCTCAAGCAACAGCGACAGGACTGTAATGGCAATATGGGCATGAATGCGGTGCCCAGTGGAATACCGGACGCATCTTCAACCCGCTCTTCATCGTTCACTAGGCTTCTTTCTTCCGTCATCTGCCCTACCGTGGCACAGAAGTACCCTCTCGCCCAGAAATGTCTGCCCCAAAACTTCTTTTTCAGATGAGGAAATTCTTCGAGCAGCTTGCTCGAGGTGCGCTCCTTCATACGCCTCATGATCTCGCTCGGCACTATTGTCGGCGGACAACTAACCAGAACATGCACATGATCCCTGCTCACCGCACCTCCCTTCGTGCAGCATATTGTCGCAGCTAAAGCTGACCGGCTAAAGCCGGTGATTTTAACCTTGTGATGGAAAATAAAGCGCCCTGTAGTTCGGGTAAAATGTCGCAGCTTCGGGATTCGGCCCGTAAATAACAGGCGGACGGATTCAGACTAACACTAACTTTCTTTGTATTTTTATCGGCAAATCTCAATCAGTGAGGATAACAACATGAACCCTTTGGTAAACCAATTACAGAAGATGGAAAAGCATCAGTCCATTTTCGAATCGGCTTTGCGCCAACTGCCCTTGCCTGTCTGCGCTGTTTTTGGGACCCCCGCTGCACCACAGGCGATCAGTTTCAGTAAGAGCTCGCGCATTCTCAGTACGCGCGACAGTGCTGGCGTCGCCGCCAGCTTTCCGAACTCGGTTAAAGCGTCTGGCAACGTCGTGCTTACGTCATCCGGCACTCACCCCAATCGCGCACAAGGCAAGCGCGTGGCTGTCCTATTCTCTGGCGGCCCGGCGGCCGGCGGACACAATGTAGTGTGCGGCATCAAGCATATTCTGGGCAAAGGCAACACCCTGTTGGGCGTCAAACCCGGGCCAAAAGGCTTGCTCAAGGGAAACTTGTTTGAAATTACCGACGCCGACATCGCGGCCTGCATGAATACCGGCGGCTTCGATTTTCTCGGCACTGACCGCACCAAAATCAAAACGCCAGAGCAATTCCAGCAAGTCAAAGAGACTTGTATCAAACATCAGATTGACGCTATTGTCATTATTGGCGGCGACGATTCCAACACGAATGCGGCGGTGCTCGCCGAATATCTGTTTAAAGGGGTGAAAGCCGATGGTTCCGGCGTCCAAGTGATTGGCGTTCCTAAAACCATTGACGGTGATCTGCAAGTCGATGACTTGTTGCCCATCTCATTCGGTTTCGAGACCGCGACAAAGATTTATTCCGAACTGGTTGGCAATATTCTCCAAGACACGCGCTCTTCTCTCAAATACTGGCACTTCGTTAAATTGATGGGACGCTCCGCCTCGCACGTCACCCTTGAAGTAGCGCTTCAAACAAAACCCGCAGTGACGCTCATCTCCGAAGAAATTGCCGAGAAAAAACAATCGCTCAGCTCGATCATCCGCCAAATCGCCGATACCGTTGTGGCGCGCGCTCACAAGGGGATGAATCACGGCGTTGTTTTGGTTCCCGAAGGTCTCATTGAATTTATCCCGGAAATGCATGCGTTGATTTCTGAATTGAATGATGTTCTAGCGCAAAATGCCGAGGAATATGCGGCGCTCGACGAGACGGCAAAACCTCTGTTCATTCAGAACAAGCTGTCTACGGAAGCCGCCAATTTGCTTGCTTCGTTGCCCGATTACATTGTCAAAATGTTACTTGCCGAACGCGATTCCCACGGCAACTTACAGGTTTCGCTGATTCCCACCGAGCAATTGCTCATCGACATGACCGCCCGTTGCGTCAAAGAAATCGATTCCCGTATTTCCTTTTCGACACAAAGCCATTTCTTGGGTTACGAAGGTCGTTGCGGTGCTCCCACGCTATTCGACGCCGCCTATACCTATAATCTCGGCCTAACCGCTGGCTCGTTGATTCTCGATGGGCGCTCAGGCTACATGGCGACCATCACCGACCTAGCCGGTGGCGGCTTACCACAGGCGATCCCGCTAACGGGCCTGCTCAACATTGAACGGCGACAGGGTAAAGATGAATTCGTGATTGAAAAAGCGCTGGTCAAAATGGATTCCCCGTCCATGCAGTACTTTCTTTCACGGCGTTCAGAGTGGGCCGCGGATGACCTCTTTGCGTCCCCAGGGCCGCGTCAATTTTGGGGCCCGTCGATTTATCAGCAGCCCATTACCGTGGCCCTTAACTCGGGTTCAAAATCACTGGAATTTAAAATCGGTTAAGTGACCCAACACGGTAAATTTTTTCTGCCGCTAACCCGCTGATTTAGCGTCATTCCCGCCGACGCGCCCTGAAGAAGACCTCTTGGGGTGCGGCAATGACATTAGGCGCTAGTGCAAATCCACCGAGAACGGCCCAAATTTTTTAGGAGCAATTCATGTCTGGACACGGTTTTCATGTTCACGGCCCCCACGATCACGAAGTTGAGCATGTCGCGCAGCATGGTGGAGACGATTTCACCTCACGTTTGGCCGTGCTGACCGCTATTCTTTCAACGATTGGGGCTATTTTTGGCTACATGGGCGGGCATTCTCAAAATGCCGCGCTGATCTACAAAAATGAAGCCGCCATCCAGAAAACATCGGCTTCAAATCAGTGGAACTATTACCAAGCCAAGAGCAATAAACAGAACTTGGCAGAGCTGTCTATTACCCTGACTAAAGGTGATATTCAGGAAAAATACGCACAGGAAGTGCTGCGTTACAAAGGCGAGAAAGAGGAGATCAAAGCCAGTGCCGAAAAGCTTGAAGCCTTAGCCAAAGAGGCCGACCATAAAAGCGAAGCAGAAATGCACGTACACGAACGCTGGGCACTGGCCACGACCTTGCTGCAAATCGCCATCGCGCTAGCCGCCATTACGTTGCTAACACGAAAACGCTGGTTGCTAGTCGGCGTTTTTAGTGCCGCCGGGCTGGGGCTGATCGCTGGCGGTATGGGCTACTTGCATTTATAATCGGCACGGCTGATACGCCACTTTCCAGCGTTTTTTCCATCGGTGAATCTGAGAATAAAGCACCCTGCGGCAAGGTGCAGGAATCGAACTCGGAGGGATTGAATGCTCGTTTTCAAAAATAACCGGCATCTTTCTGCGCCCTAGCCGTGTCATATCAATCAGCGACCTCAACAGCCCCGGCTAGGAGTTTTTGTATGCAACAAGGCGCCTTGAGCGAAAAACGTAGCGACAACTTGCCCCGAGTCAGTTGCATTGTTCCGGCACTGAATGAATGCGAGAACCTGAAGGTTCTTCTTCCCGCGCTTAAGGCGGTTCTTGATTCAGCGAGTTCTGAATGGGAAATCATCGTGATTGATGACGGTAGCCGCGACGACACCGCTGATTTGATGGAAGAGCGAAGCGCTCACCCCGGATTTCGTTATCTCCAGCTTTCTCGTAACTTTGGCAAAGAAGCCGCCCTAAGCGCTGGGTTGGAGGCGGCTACGGGTGACGTGGTGATCTGTCTTGATGCCGATTTACAGCACCCTCCGGCACTGATCCCGCAGATGCTTGAAAAGTGGAAGGCCGGGGCCGATGCCGTTTATGCCGTGCGCGCTAATCGCGATGATGAATCGAGCACCAAGCGGTGGGGTTCATCGCTGCTCTATTTCATTCTCGGTCACGGCAATAAGGTAAAAATACCGGCAGATGCGGGCGATTTTCGCCTGATGGATCGTCAGGTTGTTGACGCCCTGATCCAGTTGCCGGAGCGCACCCGGTTCATGAAAGGGCTTTATGCCTGGGTCGGTTTCAAAACTGAGTCCATCGAATATCGGCCACCGGAGC
>CAIWVX010000495.1 GCA_903916205.1 uncultured beta proteobacterium | reverse complement strand
TCGGGGCCTCAATGGCGATTACCTTGTGCGGTGCCAATGTCAGCAAAATGCCGCTGTGGAAATACATTGGAAAAATCCATAAAAACAATGAGTTTGTCTTGCCGACGCCGATGGCCAATATCATCAACGGCGGTAAACATGCCGATAACCTGATCGATTTCCAAGAATTTATGATCATGCCGGTCGGTGCCAAAAGCTTCTCCGAGGGCTTGCAATGGATTACTGAAATTTTCCACGCCTTGAAGGGCATTCTCAAGAAGGGCGGACACGTTACGGCCGTCGGTGATGAAGGCGGGTTTGCGCCGAACTTGACTAACGACGAATCGCTGGAAGTCGTCATGCAAGCGATTATTGCCGCCGGATACAAGCCGGGCAAACAGATCGGTATCGCCCTTGACTGTGCTTCATCCGAGTTGTTCGACGAAGGTGGGCGCAAGGGCTACAAGTTCTGGAAATCGAATCCTAACAAGCTCTTTACCGCCGACGACATGATTGCCAAGTACGCCGACTGGTGCAAGAAATACCCCATTGTGTCAATCGAAGATGGCCTCGACCAGAGCGATTGGGACGGTTACGTCAAATTCACTAAAGCGTTAGGCAAAAAAGTCCAGATCGTTGGCGACGACTTCTTCGTGACTAATCCGACCCGTCTCAAAAAGGGCATCGACATGGGGGCGTGCAATGCCATCCTGATCAAGGTTAACCAGATCGGTACCGTGACCGAAACGCTGGACGCCATCAAAATGGCGCAGCAGGCCGGTTATGGCGTCATTTCCTCACACCGTTCCGGTGAGACTGAAGACTCTTTCATTGCTGACCTTGCCGTCGGTACCGGTGCCGGACAGATCAAGACCGGTTCGCTGTCGCGTACTGACCGTATCTGCAAATACAATCAGCTGATTCGCATCGAAGAACAGCTCGGTGCCAAGGCGGTGTACAAAGGGCTTAAGTCGATTAAGGGCGCGGGCTACTGAGCTGATCGTAAAGTGAATCCTTGAGTCAAGGCCATATTAAGAAGGCGCTGACTTATTCGATTCCATCATCCTCGTAAAGGCGGGAATCCAGAAAAATCAACGAACTGGATTCCCGCTTTCGCAGGGATGACGAATAAATCAGCCGTTCCTTAATGGCCGTTATTACAAAGCCTCATTCACCGCGCTACCGGTCGACGCGGATCGCTGCACCATTCGCTCCATGAGCCGACATAGAGTTTTGCGCCGTGTAAACCGGCGATTTCCATAGCTAACAGATTGTGACAGGCTGAAACACCGGAACCGCATTGCATGATGACGTGTTTCGGTTCTACTCCAGCAAATAGGCTGAGAAACTCTGGGCGCAATTCGGCGGATGAACGAAATAGGCCGTCAGCATCAAGGTTGTCTTTGAAAAAACGATTGCGCGCCCCAGGGATGTGGCCGCCAACCGGGTCTAGGGTTTCGTTTTCGCCACGAAAACGATCCGGCGCACGGGCATCGACAACGCAATATTCATGGGTTCCAAGTGTTGCCAGAACATCGGCGGTGCTTACTGTCCAGCCGGGTTGGGTCGCTCCGCTAAAGACGGTCGGCGCTGATTTTGGTAATTCGGCCGACACCGGACGCCCCTGCTTTAGCCAATGCGTGATGCCGCCATCGAGCAAGGCCACATGTTGATGCCCAAGCCAGCGCAACATCCACCATAAGCGACCGGCAACCATGCCACCCACGTCATCATAGACAACGACCTGAGTTTGTGAGGTGACCCCCGCCGCGCCAAGTTTGCTCATGAGCGGCGACATCTCGGGTAAGGGATGACGACCATTGCTACCGGTCATCGGGCCGGAAAGGTCGCTGTCAAGGCGCATAAAAAAGGCTCCCGGAAGATGCCCCTCGGCGTAAACGCGCGCACCATAAGCAACATCCGATAGCAGATGGCGACAATCGAAGATTCGCCAGTTTGGATCGTTGAGGTGTTCGGCCAGAATCTCACAAGAAATCAGCGTTGATGAATTCATTCTATTTACTCCGTCGGTGATTCGTTATCGAGCCAGCCACGGGCCTCAGATTCTTCAGCAAAAACCAGCATTTCGGCGCGCACAAAAATCTTTGGTAACCAAGTGCTCCAAGCCATCCACTGACTCTGGGTGAGAACCGCGATACGGTTGAAATCATTGGCGTGCGAGCGGGCAAAGACAATATCTTCCCAGGCCACATCGAGGGTGAAATCGGCCATTTGTCGCAGATCAAACAGAAGGTCAACCGTGCCCTCGAATTTGACTTTGTAATTGACCGTGTCCTCGAACTCCTTATAGTCGGCCAGTGAGAATTCCCCGTAAACGGTAACTTCGACACGTTTGGGCTGGTTCTGGATGACGATCATGGCAAACTCCTTATGGGTTTATCGGTGTTTCAGGAAGTGTAGCATCAGGTGCCGCGAAAAAAACCAGCCCCCACCGCGAAGGCGGAAAGGCGCAAAGGTGTCGCAAAGAACATTACTTAGAATAAGGGGCTACTTTGCGTTTTCTTTGCCTCTTTGCGCCTTCGCGGTGGACGTTCTGTTTTATCAGTCTTGTTCAGCCGGATTCGCCCGTGAAAACCAAGAGGAAATCAGGCCGCTAAAAACGATCAGGGCAATGGCTAGCCAGGCACTAAGAGACAGCGTTTCGTGCCACAGAAACATGCCGAAGACGCTGGCGAAGATGACTGTGCTATAGGCCAGACTGGCGGCTACCAAGGTATTGCCACGTTTGTAAGCACGGGTCATGGTGAGTTGGGCAATTGTGGCGGCCGCACCGACACCCAGCAAGAGTAGAGCGCCACGAAAATCCACCGGATGAAACTCGTACAAGGCCATCCACAAGGCGCTGACGACGGTTGAAAACAAAGTGAAATAGAAGACCGTTCGCTCTTCTGTTTCACCCCGCTCGCCCAATTCGCGAACGTTGTAATAGGCCATCGCCGAGATGATGCCGTTAGCGATGCCGAACAGACCGCCGACCAGTTGATCGGCGTGAAAAGTCGGGCGCAGCAATAGCACTACGCCAACAAAGCCAACGGCCAAGGCGGCAAGGACTGAAAGACGCCAGGGCATTTTGCCGAACCAGACCAGATAGATCGCCAAGAACAGCGGCGAGGTGTAACTCAAGGTCACGGCGGTGGCTAAGGGCAACAGCGAAATAGCATAAAAATAGCAGAGCATTGAGATAAAACCACTGACTGAACGCGATAACTGGAATTTCCAATGCACGGTGGTCAGCGGAATTTTGCGCAAACGCACCAGCGCCAGCATGAAAACGAGAGAAATGGCGGAACGGTAAAATACAATCTCGGCGGCAGAATACGATTCGGAGGCTAATTTCACACAGACGCCCATTCAGGCAAAGCGGAAACTGGCAACAATCATCCATAAAGATGGCATAGCTATTTTTCGTAAAGGGTGAGCCGGTGCAGAATGATCGACGCGTCGGCAGGGCAGAAATGCAGATTTTAGCTGCTTTCCAATTGACCGAGGACACCGACTTGCGCTATTTTCCCCGGTTTGCACAGAGCCTTCCTAATGACCCTACCCACTCCGACGGATAAAGCTAAAAAAGGCGCTCCCCAGTCTGCCGACGCCGAACTTGGCGATATTAAATTTGAAGCCGCACTCAGCGAGCTGGAGCAGATTGTCCACACCATGGAAGACGGTCACTTGCCGCTTGAAGAATCCATCGCCGCCTATCGGCGCGGCAGCCAACTGCTCAGGCATTGCCAACAACAACTGAGCGACGCCGACCGCAAGATTCAGATTCTTGAAGACGGCGCATTGCGTGATTTTGACAGCGCCAACGGAGAGCCAAGGTGAATCCCGTTTTGCCCTTTTCTGCTGCGCACCGCGAACCGCCTTTTCAAGACTGGATGCACGCGGTTCAAACGCACATTGAAGCGACGCTGGCCCGCTTGCTGCCCCCCGAAACCGCTATCCCGGCCCGACTGCATCAAGCCATGCGTTACGTCAGCTTAGGCGGTGGCAAACGCGTTCGTCCACTCTTGGCTTTTGCGGCGGGTGAGTTGAGTGGTGGCCGTACGGAATCGCTTGAAATCGTCGCCTGTGCCGTCGAACTGATTCATGTGTACTCGCTGGTTCACGATGATCTGCCGTGTATGGACGACGACGTTTTACGCCGTGGCCGCCCGACGTGTCACGTTGAATTTGATGAGCCGACCGCTCTGCTCGTCGGTGACAGCTTGCAATCACTGGCCTTCGAGTTATTGTCCCGAGCCGAGTTGGGTCTCCCGGAGCGCCAGCTAGCCATGATTAACTGGCTGGCCCGTGCCAGTGGCTCCTGCGGCATGGCGGGCGGTCAGGCCATTGATCTGGATGCCGTCGGTCATCACTTGAATCAACCTGAACTCGAATTGATGCACGCGCTAAAAACCGGGGCGCTGATTCGTGCGGCGGTAATGCTCGGTGCACTCTGCGGAAATCCGCTGACGCCGGAGGAAAACCAGGCGCTGGATCGTTTTGCCAAACGTGCCGGCTTGCTGTTTCAGGTGATTGATGACATTCTTGACTGCACGGCGAGCACCGCCACGCTGGGCAAAACAGCGGGCAAGGACGCCGCCGCCGATAAACCAACCTATGTCAGCCTGATGGGCCTAGAGCGTGCCCGAGAATTTGCCACAGATCTAAGAGCACAAGCCCTGCAATCCCTCGCCCCGTTTGGCGAACGGAGTCAGCGCTTGATTGAGCTGACCGATTTTATTACCCACCGCACGTTTTAACCGAAAGCGGGGCGACATCAAACCAATGACTCTTTATCCACTTCTCGACACCCTCCATTCGCCAGCGCAATTGCGCGAACTGGATCGCAAGCAACTTCCCCAGCTCACCGAGGAGTTGCGTAATTTTCTTGTCGAATCGGTTTCCAAGACCGGCGGGCACCTCTCATCGAATCTTGGCACGGTTGAACTGACCATTGCCCTGCACTACGTTTTCGACACCCCGGATGACCGTCTGGTGTGGGACGTGGGCCACCAGACCTATGCCCATAAAGTGCTTACCGGTCGCCGCGAAGGCATGGCCCGCTTACGTATGCATGGCGGGGTTTCGGGCTTTCCCAAACGCAGCGAAAGCGAATTCGACACCTTTGGCGTCGGGCACTCGTCCACTTCGATCTCGGCCGCCCTCGGCATGGCCACGGCCTTCAAGCTCAAAGGCGAAAAACACCGCACGGTAGCCATCATCGGCGACGGCTCGATGTCCGCCGGACAAGCCTTTGAAGCCATGAACAATGCCGGGGTCGCCGACGCCAACATGCTGGTCATCCTCAACGACAACGATATGTCGATCTCGCGCCCAGTCGGCGCGCTCAACAAATACCTGGCCCGCCTGTTTTCCGGCAGCGCCTTCAATGCTGCCCGCAAGGCCGGCGAAAAAATGCTTGGCGTTTCGCCTTCACTGCTTGAATTTGCCAACCGCGTCGAAGAACACGTCAAGGGCATGCTGACGCCGGGAACGCTATTCGAAGAACTCGGCTTCAACTACATCGGCCCGATTGACGGACACGATCTCGATTCGCTGATACCGACCCTGCAAAATCTGCAAAAGCTCAACGGCCCGCAATTTCTTCATGTCATGACCCGCAAGGGACAAGGCTACAAACTGGCTGAGGCTGACCCCATCCTGTATCACGGGGTATCAAAATTCAAACCCGAAGTTGGCATCGAAGGCGGCAAGAGTGGCGGCAAAGCAAACTAGGTTTTGGTCGTCCAGGATGGCATGTTGAATGCACGGCAATAGCTTGTGAGTACCTAGATG
>CAIWVX010000494.1 GCA_903916205.1 uncultured beta proteobacterium | reverse complement strand
CTGATCCACCACAATGGCAAGATCACGAATGGCGACGGGCTGTCGCGAGACCTCCGTGTATTGGGGTAATTTGGCCTGTTGCAAACAATCCAGATCTAATTCAAAGACAACCGGAGCCAAAGGTAATTCATATTTTTGCAACCATTGTGGGTGGATTTCACCCACAAAGCCGATGACTTGACCCGCAACGCTCACTTGGGCGCTACGGCCTGGATGTAGCGCCGGGTGAGTGTTTTTATCAAAGCGCGCGGTACACGGTGCGAGCAGTTGTTCGACCTCTCCCTTGATGTCAAAAAAATCGACATGACGCGAAGCATTTCCCCATTGTTCGGGAAGTGCGCTTCCGTAGGCCAAGCCAGCGATTTTCCACGGTTGACGGAAACCGGCAACAGGTTGGCCCGCGCTGTCACGGAAAAAACAACGGCCCGTTTCAAAAATACGAATTCGGTTTTGTTTGCGTTTGAGGTTAGTCGCCACGTTGGAAATCAGCCCGCCGATCAGAGTGGAGCGCATTATACTCATCTGGCTGGAGATGGGATTGGCGAGCTGAATAAGCGATTGATTTGCGGCAAAGTCAGCTTCCCAAGACGCCTCAACGAAGGCAAAATTGACGACTTCTTGAAAGCCGCGATCAGTGATAATTTGCCGTATTTTAAGGAGTGGACGGGCCTCTTCAGTTTGCGGCAACATGCTTAAGATGGCGCGGGGTGCCGGTGCCGGAATGTTGTCGTAGCCATGCAGTCGTGCGATTTCTTCGATCAGGTCTTCTTCGATCTCAATATCAAAGCGATAGGTTGGCGGGGTGACCATAAAATCATCGCCCTCGCGAGTGAAGGCGAGGTCGAGACGAGCAAAAAGTTCACCGATTTGGGCGACCGAAAATTTAACGCCAAGAACTCTTGCAACACGCGCCGGACGCAGTCGTACCGGGGTTCTGCTCGGTAGTGCGGCAGAGGCTTCACACAATGGACCCGCTTGTCCACCGCAAATTTCGATAATCAGTTGGCTGGCGCGCTCAAGTGCGCGGTGTGTTGCGCCAAAGTCTACGCCACGCTCAAAACGGTGCGAGGCATCCGAACCAAAGCCGTAACGGCGGGCGCGACCGGCAATGGCTTTGGGTGCAAAAAAGGCCGACTCAAGAAACACTTCCTGTGTCTCAAGAGAAATCCCGCTGTCCTTACCGCCCATGATTCCGGCGAGGGCGACGGGGCCGTGATCATCGGCGATCATTAAAACGTCGTCCTGTAGTTCAAGTATTTGCTCGTTGAGAAGCTTAAATTTTTCGCCGGCTATCGCCATACGCGTGTGAATAACGCCTTCGAGCATTTTGTTGTCAAACGCATGCAGCGGTTGGCCGAGTTCGAGCATCACATAATTGGTGATGTCGACGAGTGCAGAAATCGAACGGAGTCCGCTGCGTTCAATCCGGCGCTTCATCCAATCCGGGGTGACGGCTCTGGCGTCGACACCGGTGATCACGCGGCCACAGTAAAGCGGGCAGGCGGCCAACGCCTCAAGCGCGATTTCACGCCGGGTGGCGATGCTGACTGGCGTTGTTGAAATCTCGGGGTAATGGGCCGTAGCGCCAGTCAGTGCAGCGACTTCACGCGCCACGCCGAAAAGTGACAGGCAATCAGCACGATTGGGCGTCAATTTCAGCGTAAGGAGTCGGTCATCGAGATCAAGATAGGTACGGACGTCCTCGCCAACCGGCGCATCGGACGGCAAGAGGAGCAGTCCAGAAGCGTCCTCGCTCATGCCGAGTTCCTTGGCTGAGCAAAGCATACCTGAAGACTCAATGCCGCGTACCTTGGCCGTTTTTATCTTGAACCCGCCAGGCAGCGTGGCACCGGGCAGCGCGCAAGGCACCTTGAGGCCGGGGGCGACATTCGGCGCACCACAGACAATCCGTCGCGTTTCACCGCGCCCCAGATCAACGCGGCAAATATTAAGGCGATCCGCGTCTGGATGCTTATTGACCTCAAGCACTTGGGCGATGAGCACGTGATCAAAGGCTGGCGCAACACGTTCCTCTTTTTCAACTTCAAGACCCGCCATAGTCAGGAGGTTTGAAAACTCAGTACCCGAAACCGCCGGGGCGACAAAAGTACGTAACCAAGATTCAGAGAATTTCATGGACTGTTCTGTATAAAAAGTCAGCGTCAAATAAACTGGCGGAGGAAACGCAGGTCACCGTCAAAGAACAGGCGCAGGTCATTGACGCCGTAACGCAACATCGTCAGGCGGTCAGGCCCCATGCCGAAAGCAAAGCCGATGTACTTCTCAGGATCAATACCAACATGACGCAATACATTCGGATGCACCATGCCGCAACCGGCGATTTCAAGCCAATGGCCTTTGAGTGAGCCACTCATGAAAGCGACGTCAATCTCGGCGGAAGGCTCGGTAAAGGGGAAGAAAGAGGGGCGAAAACGCACTTGCAGGTCGTCGCTTTCAAAAAAGCGACGCAGGAAATCG
>CAIWVX010000493.1 GCA_903916205.1 uncultured beta proteobacterium | reverse complement strand
CCGGACAAATGTCGTGCTACAGAACCGGACAACTTTAAAACTCGCAACACGATTGACGATAGGTGCTTAAAACAAACTCACCGGCGTCGTAATAATCAACGCTTTTCCGGTGGGGGAGGCGGGAAGTACGCACGGGCCGGGGCGCTTGGGGCCACCGTGGCCGCTGGTGCGGCACTGTGTTCCGGTGCGGCTTGAGAACGCATCAAGCTACTGCTTGAAACAGGCACTTGCTGGCCTTTGGCATACATACATTGGATATAAGCATTGTCATAATTACGTTGGCTAGAGAGGTTTGAACTCTGGACGGCATCCATACCGCTCAGACTTCCTCCCGCGAGACCGATACCGGCTCCGACGCCTGTCCCACGGCTGGAACCACCAATAGCCGCGCCCGCCAGTGCGCCAATCGCGGTGCCGATAGCCGCATTACGTACGCCAGGGTCAAGCTTCATTTGATCCGAATTATTGCCATTGACCAGATAGTGGGCATATTGGCGGCACTCGGTATCGTCAATACGAAACTGGTCAAACGTTTTACCGGCTCCGGGCAGCGCCATAATGCTGGGGCCGGTGGGGACGGTCGCGCATCCGGTGAGTAGCACGAGTGCCGAGACGGTCGCGAAAAATGGGGTGGATACTTTCATGAAAAACTCCTTATTTGATTCAATTTTGTCCAGGGGGCCGCGGTGAAACTTTAGTCCATCCGCTGAGGCATTCCTTGACATAGGGGTAATAGCGTTTGGTCGTCGCGCAATAATACCAGTAGTTATCGGCCGCCTCTGCCGCCGGTGCAACGGGGGCGGGCTGAAGCGGCGCAACGGGGGCGGGAGTAATGACAGGAAGCGGTTGCTGCTGCTGGATATAGACCGGCGGAGCCGGTGGGACAACAACAACCGGGCGATAATAGTTCGGATAATAGGGGTAAGGCGAATAATAAGACGGCCCCCAGTACGGGCCAGCATAGAACTGAAAATGCGAACGCCCACCATGTCCGCCATAGTAGTAGGCCCAAGCGTTGTTGATGCTAAATAGACTCAGCAGCAACAGCGAAGCCATCAAACCAACTTTTTTCATACTCTTTCCCTCTCAACACGTCCTACTCAGGCGCAAGACCGCCCACGCACAATTTTACCCGAGTGGTGACTAAAAATGATGCTCTGGTTTTGCGGTTGGTAAAATCAACCCCATCGACGTGCACGAGTTCCGTCATTCCGGCGAAGGCCGGAATCCAAGGTTTAAGGCGACGGATAGGTAAAGTCTGGATACCGGCTTTCGCCGGTATGACAAGGTTGGCTTACGAGGCTATGCTAACGAGTAGCCGGGCGGTGGTGTGATGAAACAGCCTTGTGTCTATCGGTAACCCCCACCACAGAGGCGCAAAGACGCAGAGAAAAGCCGCAGAGAAATTCTTTTTTTTCTCTGTGTTGCCTCTGCGCCTTTGCGTCTCTGTGGTGGATTCTCAAGCTCGGTGCGTCCGCGTACGCAAGATGACGCCTTGCGCACCTACGGACTATTTCTCTTAATATAAGCTAACCATTCTTGTATCGAGCATGGCTTAGTCTGTGAAAGGCGCAACGTTCAAGGTGAGGGGCGCGAAGCCGCTTTATCGCGTAGTGTCCCCTCGACCGCAGGGTTGGGCACCTGCGCCACGAAGCGATCACTTGGGTGCTACCGCCAGCAGAGCCTTTGGATTTGTACTGGCAATTGCAAGCAAGGTACGAGCGGCGCCACTCGGTTGTTTGCGGCCTTGCTCCCAACCTTGAAGCGTACGGGCAGACACACCAAGGAGTGCCGCAAATTGCGTTTGCGAGAGGCCAGTGTTTTTGCGAGCTTCTATGACGGGAGAGGACACAACATGAACTTTGCCTGCCTGCATTTCACGCACAGACTGGAGCAATTCAGCCGCAAGGTCGCGTTTAGACTCGTAGGCGGCGAGTTCGCTCTTGGAAAGAGGTTTATTCTTCGAGGGCATGACGTATCTCCTTTAACTTTGAACCAGTGAGGTTGTCTGTTTTTGACTTTGCATAAAGCGTCAGCAGGACAACCTCACCTTCGGCGGTACGAGTGAAATAGATCACTCGCACCCCGCTTGACTTGCCTGAACCCGCTCGGCTCCAACGCACCTTGCGGATACCGCCTGATTCGGGCACAACATCTCCGGCGGCTGGATGTTTGGCAATATAGGAAGCGAACGCCCCGCGTTCATCTTCCGTCCAGTAATGTGGCCATTGCTTCTGAAACAGCGACGTTTCGATGACGGTTAACATGAGCCAACTATACGCCCAAGGAGTACCATTGTCCAGCGAGCGAAGCGAACGGGGTCGACCGCCGGGTTGGGCGTCGGACGAGTACGACCCGGCCACACATAGGCGCTTTGGGCGTCACTTTAGCCCCCTAAGAAGTGCTGTCTTGTGGGTTCCAGACAAGGAATGAAAGGCGTTAGGGCAAGCGGCGAAGGCCGCCTTGAACGCAAGCGCACAATAGTCCTTCGGCGGTTCGGTCGTTGATGAGTAGGCGGAATCTGCAAGAGAAAGGGTTGGCCCAAAATAGATGCCCTTCGCAAGTTCTGCCGTCGCAGACAACTGATCGGCATTGTCCTGCATGGCACATGCTTTTAGCCCAAACGCACTTATCTTTTGGAGTTCTACAGGCATGGGCTTGCAGTATGAACGGACCTCCATGTCTACAAAGGATGCGAATGCAACGCGGTGTGCATCCTGAAGTTCGGTATCGAAAGCGCGGCTATATAGGAACACCCCAATAGGCCGATTGCTCCGATAACAGTTGCGGCAGCACGAAACATAGGGTTGGAGATGGCTTCGCCGATACCCAAAAGAACACCAAGGCCACAGTAGATCCGGCAAGCGCAAGCGAAAGAGCAATTAGTGGTTGTCCATTCCACAACGACAGCCCGGCAAGAACTAGCCCGAAAAGAGAAATGCCAAGAGCAAAATAAAGCCGTATGTTCATGCAACATCCTGGGGTGACGCCGAACGTTTGAGCTAAGCGGGCGACGACGGCAGGACGCCAGGCCCGGGCTGGCGAAAATGTACCGCGTACCGCCAGACCGGGCCTAGTGGCCTGCCGTTGGCGCTCCGCTTGAGCGAGGGGTTAGGCATCGCTCTTGGCGCTGCACTCTGGCAGGTAACCGTTCACAGATACTTGCTATATCCAACGCTTCACTGCTTCTGCTGTGTCACTCGGTTTCGTATTGAAGCAAATTCGCGCTGCCGGCGCATGCTCATGAACAATATTGATTAGCTTCTCAAACAGCAGAAAGTTAGGAGTGATTGTGCGAACCCCTGCACCAATGAGAATACAGTCGTAGTTCTTCTCACTAAGTTTCCCTCGGATAACCGCTTCTGCCGTCTCGCCAAAGTCAGTAAGACAGAGCTTCGCGTCGTATCCCATTGCATTGAGGCTGAGTTCATCCGCCGTTAGTGCAGCCATTACTTTGGCTGCGTCAAGACCCGGAAATGCGGCATACGCAGGATCTGCGAAATTGATCAGTTCAGGCCGGAGCCCGACGAGAAGGACGCTCTTCTTTGTGGTCATGAATATCTCCTGTTGGTTGGAAAGAAGGCAAAACTAACGAGGGCTTTGGAACGGTTGAGGGAGGAGTGTTTGCGATGCCTAACGTCAAAGTTCAGGGGCAAGCGGAAAGCCGCGAAGCGGCTTGTAGTGCGTCCTCTGCAACGCCCTGTTGGGCAACACTTACGGCTAATGTTGGTTTTCTTGGCGGGAACGATACAAGATTCCTACCTTGAGTTTTTTGCCTTAGTTGAATATCTTCAAAAATAGCATCCACATCGTGGTTAAACTGTTTTGCGTATTGCTCGCGTAATTCACGCGTTTCAGAAACAATAGGGTCTTTCCACATAACTATTCCTCCATCAATTCTTCAGGGGTGCAAATGATTGGTGGCTCGAATCCGAGTTCGCGGCAAGTAGCCTCAATTTTCGGGCGGGTATGCGCGTTGGCAATATGGGTGCAATTCCAAGTCAATAGATATTCGATACCGTTGGTTGCTGCAACAGCAACATGGTAAGCATCTGTTTCTACTTTGGCGGGTAGAGCATATTGCTGAATCAATGCTTTTGCTAACTTTCGAGCTGTATCGGTTGTTTCCAGCTCCATGATCCCTGCTATTGCCGCGATTCGTCGCTGTGCGGCTTCAGCGTTCCCAAGGCTCGCCTCTGCAATGACAAATTCAGAAATAACCAGATCGAAGTGGTGGCGCTGAGTTTCCCACCATTCAATCGTGGAGTTCTGATTTGCCATTGCCCGCAGGTCATTGCTTTGACGTGCTGTCAAATAGCTGATGACCGAAGTCTCGAGGTAAACTTTAGGTTTCATTTTTGCTGCACGAACAGAGTATTAGGTGCTATTTTTTGAAAAATAAAAGCCACAGCGAACCCCAGATAATATTGTAGTAGTAATCTCTACCAACATCCGTTTCATATCGAAAAGCTGATCGGTAGAGTTGGACGTGGAAGAGATATTGGTAGAGTTAAACGTTTCTTTAATAAAAGAAAATCCTCTACTATAGAAATTTATTGCGGAATCAAGGTAATCCTTGAGGTGTGAAGCATCTCTTCTCGTTGCAGTGTAATACAGAATAGAGCCTGAAAACATTGAAATTGCTCTTGACAATAGAGGCAACCAAAAAATGAATCCAATAAAAGACCATATAACCAGAGTTACAACCATGATTACGAGATGAATCATTTCCGCTCCCAATTTAGCAATGCCCAACGTCCAAGCTCAGGGGCGCTGTGCAGCTTTATCGCGCAGCGTCCCTTGGAGCGCAGTGTTCAAGGTTAGGCAAGTCAGCTTCTTTCGGGGCAAGGCTGGGGCGGACAGAGGAAAGCCACAGTGACAAGATGAAACGAACGATTGACAGTGAAGAAGGCAAAGCGCGTTATGGGCGGCGCTTTGCCACTGTCGAGCCGGTCTTTGGCAATCTGCGGCATAACAAACGGCTGGATCGGTTCACGTTGCGTGGGCGAAAGAAGGTCAACACGCAATGGCCGTTGTACGGCTTGGCGCACAACATCGAGAAACTGGCGCATCACGGGTATGGGCAGTAGGAATAAGAGGAAGAGCCACCGCCTAGAGACTGCTGCGCTGTCGTAAGCAGAGCGGCGTTAATCATCAATTCAAAGGCATGAGAAGCAAAATGGCGCAGAGAAAATCTGCGCCATTTTTTACTGAAAACCGGGTCGAAAAAGGGTTTTTCTACAGCGTCAACGTAGAAGTCACTGGCGCTGCGCGGCTTTATCGCGCAGTGTCCGTGTGGACTGCCGGGTTATGCCGCATTTGTACCCAATGATGACTTGTCGTTGGCTCATCACGGTCGCAGCAAAACAGGTTCTGGGTTGTTTCTGAACTCTTTCCACGTGAAGCACTTTGCCTTGGGAAACTCGCGACGGATATGAGTTACATAGTTTCGCCGTGCCAGAAGAAACACCATTGATTCTTGGGCGACCGTGATACTGCTCTTGGTCAGCTTAGATGCAAGGTTTGGTATTTCGCTAATGATCCGGAGAAGCCCAGATTCGGAATTACGCACTTTGATCGGTTCGTCGCAGATGTCTACGAGAAAAATGCCGTTGACCTTTAGCGCGCAAAGAAACTCAACGTATTGTTCTTGGGAGTTGGGTCGAGTCCCGAAGTAGTGGTTAAAGATTGTCGCTGGTAGGTTGCGGTCATCCTCAACTGGCTGATTGGTGGGCATGTTTCGTGGAACGTAGAAATAGACAGTGCCGGATGGTGGTGGTGCTTCACCGATAAGTAGAGTCTGGATGATGGACGGCCGGTACGTTTCTGATTCGGCACGGTAGTCAATGGGCATGGCTTAGCGAACCTGGTGTTGATGAGGCATAACGTTCAAGGTCAGGGGCCTGGCGCGGCTTTATGCGCCAAGTCCCCTGCACCGCAGGGTTGGGCCGCAGCTTCACGTAGCTTCTCCAGCAGGTTGATTTCCGGCACGACCTCGATATTCTCGCCGACTGAAGTATGGATGATTGCCCGTAATGTCTTGAGATTTCTGGGCCGCAAGTCTTGGACGAAGCCAGTTGCAAAATCTTTGGGCCAATCCGGCATAGCCGTGAACGAGACTAAGAACGAAGCCTGCTCTCCATGGGCGAGTTGCTTCGGGTATTGATGCGTGTACTGCCCAAAGACCGGCTGAATGCAGTGACGCGCATTCTTTCCTTTGCCGATACGCCAACCAATTGAATTGATCGTCACAAGCCTGTCACCTCTATTTACGACCGAAATGCCCACATGCTCTTCCGCCGGAGTGCCATCCCCGGCGAAGATAAGCCGAATGCCCGCATTGGCTTGCAAACGAATCGAGTTCGCCTTGCGTGCCAGTTGCAAGGACACGACCACTGCGGCGAATGTTGCTATTCCAGCCAGCCAAGTGCCGATTGCATTCCATACTTGGATCTGCTGATCGAGTGTCACGGGCTTGTATATGCGGGCTAATGTGTTTTGGGCAACTGCTCAAGGTCCAAGCTATTCACATGAAAATACGACAGTGGCCTTCGGAAAATTGCCGATTGGTTGCATATTTTCAGTAACCGTAACTACCTTCATTGTTTTGCTCATACTTGAGCATTGGGCATTTGCTTCCACCAAGGCTTCGGCCAAGAGAGGCTCTTTGCCAGATGGAAACGCGCCGGCCTGCCGTGAAATAACATAGGTGTTGTTGCCGGCAGGAAGTGGTCCCGTAGTTGTTGTTGCGCAAGCAGACAAGGCTAAGACGATAGGCGCGATGAAAAAATTGTTCATTCGATTCCCCGAAGTTTGAGTGACAGCCACTTTGCATGGACGTCACTTCTTGATGCATTTGAAGTTGACCGTCGCCGAGGCGACCTTTCCAAACCCTCCCGGGACTTCTTGACTGCTGATGGTTTCGACCTGCATACCCTTTCCATTGCAGAAGGAGGCAGCCTTTTCCTGAGCTTTGAACGCCTGCTTCCCGCTCGACGAGTTCCCCAACACCCCCTCAGCCGCGACCATGTAGGTTTCAGGGCCAGTTGATACAACGTCAGTCACGCTAGCGCACCCGAAAAGCGCGCTGCCAATGATCAAGAATGTGAAGATAATTCTCATAGTGCGATTCCAAGAATGTTTGCTGAAGTGATACGGGTGCATGGCGCCCAACGTTTGAATTCAGCGGACGACAAAAAGCGCAGCTTTTTGACGGTCCGCTGGAATGAATTGTTAGCCATCAGTGCCCCATGTCCCATGCAAGCACGTCATAGTAGATTGGAGGAACACCAGCCTTCTTGGCTATTTCGCGAATAATCGCCTGAAACTCAGCGTACTGGGCGGGAGTTTCGACAAACCTCATGGTTGCGCTCTTAGGTATGGAGAGCTTTGGCGCAATGGCGCGAAGGCCAATGATCGTGTAGCTATCCAAGGGTATGTGCTGAAGGTCAATCAAAGTCAATCTCTGATTTTCAGATAGGGAAGAAAGGCATGCGAGTTTCTTTAATACAAGATTGAATAGCTTAGCCCCGCGTCCATATCCCATATCCGAATCGGTTACGCGCTGCCATTCTGAGCAAAGGCTGTTGGTTGAGTCGTGCACATATTTGGCGTAGGACGGCTCATCTGAGATCGTGCTCAAGCGGTTAAATGTTTTCTCAATGTAGTTTTTCGCCCATGTTCTGAACGCAACCGAGGGCTGGACCGGCAGATTGCGGAAGGCTCTAAAAGTGTTGCCGGCCACACCAGTTTCAACTACGTGAGCGATGTCGGGGCTTTGTTGCGCAAAGAATGTTTTTGCAGCATTAATGGTGTTCGTATCGCCGAGGCGTTGCACTAGTTCTGCCTCGGTTGAAAATTCGTATGGAGTTGGCATGCGATGCGTTCCTAGTGATGGCTAACGAATGAAAGGGACTTCCCTGTCCCGAGGAAGTAGAGCTAAGTCTACACGGCATCGAAGTGCCAAAATGTTGATGTTGAAATCCATTTAAAACCACGAAAGGGGAAGTCCATGAACATTATCACT
>CAIWVX010000492.1 GCA_903916205.1 uncultured beta proteobacterium | reverse complement strand
TTTGGCGGCCATTGCTTTAAAGCTTGGGGCTTACGGTTTTCTGAGATTTTCATTGCCAATTACCCCGGATGCGGCGCACGAACTTTCTGGCTTGGTTGTGGCGCTTTCGCTGATTGCCGTGGTCTATATCGGTCTGGTTGCGTTAGTTCAAGTCGATATGAAAAAACTCGTCGCCTATTCTTCAATTGCGCACATGGGGTTTGTGACACTCGGTTTTTTCATGTTTGAACTACCAGAAACGGCAGGCGCTTTGGGTGCCGGTAGCGCATTGGGGGTTGAGGGCGCGTTAGTCCAGATGGTTTCTCATGGCTTCGTTGCCGGGGCTATGTTTTATTGTATTGGGGTGATGTACGACCGGGTGCATTCAAGGCAGATTGCTGATTATGGTGGAGTGGTCAATACCATGCCCAAGTTCGCTGCATTCTTCATGCTTTTCGCCATGGCCAATGCCGGCCTGCCAGCAACCTCGGGTTTTGTTGGCGAATTCATGATTATTCTGGCGGCGGTCAAATTCAATTTCTGGGTGGCCTTTGCGGCGGCTTCAACCCTGATTGTTGGTGCCGCTTACACGCTCTGGATGTATAAACGCGTTATTTTCGGTGACGTCGCCAACCATCCGGTGGCTGAACTTAAAGATATTGATGCGCGTGAGTTTTTCGTTCTGGCCTTGCTCGCACTGGGCACGCTAGTCATGGGTCTTTACCCGCAACCTTTTACAGAAATTATGCACAGCTCGGTTAACGAGTTGTTGCGTCACATCTCTGTAAGCAAGATCCTATAACCGGTATCTGCTATGACGCTTGCCGAAATGCAATTTGTTCCGCCCGATCTTCGCCTTGCCAGCGCCGAGGTTTTCATGCTGGCGATGGCTTGCTTGATCCTGATCGTCGACCTTTTCGTTAAGGAAAAAACGCGCAAAGTCACCTTTGCGCTGACCCAAGTAACGCTGTTTGGCGCGGCCCTACTCACGCTTTTTATGAGTAGCGCCGGTCAAGTGCTCTATACCTTTAGTAATATGTTTGTGGCTGACCTTTTGGGTGATCTACTCAAGTTGTTGCTCTATATCACCGTGAGCGTCGTGCTCTTCTATTCGCGGGAATACATCCTTGATCGGCCACAAATGGCTAAGGGCGAATATTACACGCTGACCTTGTTTGCGACATTGGGCATGATGGTGATGATTTCCGCCAATAATTTCGTGACGGTCTATATCGGTATTGAGCTTTTATCCTTGTCGCTCTACGCCATGGTGGCGCTGAATCGTGACTCGATTGCGGCCACCGAAGCCGCAATGAAATATTTTGTGCTGGGTGCCTTGGCCTCTGGTTTGCTCCTTTACGGTATGTCAATGATCTACGGCGTCACCGGCAGCCTGGATATTTCAATCGTGGCTGATCGGCTCTTTTCCGGCCTGATCAACAAGACCATTGTGGTCTTTGGCGTCGTCTTTCTGGTCTCCGGCATCGCCTTTAAGCTCGGCGTTGTCCCTTTTCATATGTGGATTCCTGACGTTTATCATGGGGCCCCGACCTCAGTCACGCTGCTTATCGCCAGTGCGCCAAAATTGGCCGCCTTCGCCATCGTGATTCGGGTTCTCGTCAATGGCTTACTCGTTCTGTCGCCTGACTGGCAGATGATGTTGCTGATTCTTTCCGTTCTCTCGATGGCGGTGGGTAATTTCGCGGCCATTGCCCAGACGAATCTCAAGCGCATGCTGGCTTATTCGGCCATTGCCCATATGGGTTTCATGTTGCTGGGTCTGGTTGTTGGCGTGATCGGTGGCGATGGACGAAATGCCATCAACGCGTACACCTCATCGTTGTTTTATGTCATCACCTATGTGCTATCGACGGCCGGTGCCTTTGGCATGATTCTGCTACTCGCTCGCGCTGGATTTGAGTCCGATGAGATTCATGATTTTGCGGGTCTGAATAAGCGCAGTCCGTTGTTTGCCGCGGTGATGATGATGATCATGTTCTCTATGGCCGGCATTCCTTTCTTTGTCGGCTTCTTTGCCAAATTCTCGATACTCGTCGCCGTGGTCGCTGCGGGCTATCACTGGCTGGCTCTAGCCGCCGTCTTCTTCTCGCTCGTTGGCGCCTATTACTATTTGCGCATCGTCAAAGTCATGTATTTCGATCGCCCCGTTAATACGTCAAAAATTGAAGCCTCGCTGGACATGAAAGTCCTCATCACCGCAAACGGCTTGGCCGTTGCTTTACTCGGCATCTTCCCGAATTCGCTGATGTTTATTTGCGCCATCGCCTTGTCTCGCTCGCTTTTGGTTTGAATGCGGTAACGGAAAAAAGTCTACTCCCTATTTATTCTATTCATTTATGGACTGGCTGAAAATGCATGTCAGAGTTCTTGATTATCGGGTTTTATTACTTGCTATCTCTCTGTTTTCAGTTCTTTGCCCAGCCTATTATTTCTTAGCCAAGCTTGCTCTTGGTATTTCTGCATTTAATACTGCCATGTTGCACGCGCTTGGTTTAGGCGTCGCGGTACTTTTCTGCTATGAGTTCTATTTCAAATTACAGCGAGTTGTTACTGCTCGAAATGTAGCCATCGTGCGCACTTCTCTTGATGATGCGATTCCGTTAGTAACCGACTGGGTTTGGATTTATGGCATTGGTTACTATATTGCTGTCTGTTTGCCAGTT
>CAIWVX010000491.1 GCA_903916205.1 uncultured beta proteobacterium | reverse complement strand
TAATGTCAGCCTCATCAAATTGCGTCACATGTGGAGCTGTGACCCAGTTGCGGTGTAAGTTAGCGCCAGATAATTTTTTAATGCGTGAAAGTAAGAAAACGACCGGAGATTTTCGCGTTATTGATTCGATTGATCACGAGGTTATTGTAAAAATGGCGGATCGGGGTGTTGCTCCGAGAAGTGCTGAGATTGTTATTCGTGATGAGGATATTTGGCACGCGCAGCGCGATAAAAAAATGGGCGCGCTCCCTTGGGCGTGGATAGAAAAACTCCCTGAGAATATAGCGAACCCGAGAGCCATTATCTTAGATACGAGCGAAGCGAACAAACCTGCGCTTTTATATGTGCTCGATCTTCCGGGGCCGGCGACGGCCAAACTTGTTTTGAAGTTAGATTACGTTGTTGTGATTAAAGGGGGCGATGGAGTTAAGCGTAAAAAAACAATGAATATTTTGCGCACTGGACAAACCATAAAAGAAATCGAAGCCTTAAATCAGCCTGGATTTGAGATTGTCAAAGGGGGGTTAAAGTGAGCGGTGCCTGGACTCGAACCAGGATCATGCCGACGGGTATCTTGCCCGATGCAACCTTTCCCTTGGAAACTACCGCTCAAATCCAGTATATAAGCTCGGACGTTATTTGGAAAGAGGGCACTCATGTTCACGACGCGCTCCCCGGCAACGGGGAGCGAGGATTGACGACTGGGTGTTAAAGGCCGGTTACATCGTCTTCCATGGCAAGCATCCCTCTGCCTCCGATGCGAGCAATGCGTGTCTGAGCAACCCCTCTGGCACGAGATCGGCTTAGCGTTTCGGTAAGCCACACCAATCAAGCCAGCTTCGATTTCGCCAGCGGAGGATTTTTGGTGAAATATTTCCGAATCCCCATGATGATCGCTTCGGCCATCTTGTCCTGATAAGCCTCGTCATTGAGGCGACGCTCTTCCTCGGGGTTGGAGATAAACGCTGTTTCAATCAGGATTGAAGGGATATCCGGGGCTTTGAGAACAGCAAAGCCCGCCTGTTCGACGCTTTCTTTGTGCAGCCGATTGATGCCGCCCAGTTCGCCGAGTACGGCTTTGCCCAGTTTCAAACTGTCACTGATCGTGGCGGTTTGCGACAGATCGAGCAAGGTACGCGCCAACATGGGGTCTTTGACGGCGATATTGACGACACCGACCAGATCGGCCTGATTTTCCTTTTGTGCCAGATAACGTGCCGCCGAACTTGATGCGCCACTTTCTGACAAGGCAAAGACCGACGAGCCGCTCGCATCGGGACGGGTGAAGGCGTCGGCGTGAATCGAAACGAATAGATCGGATTGAATGCGTCGCGCTTTTTGCACCCGCATATGCAAAGGCACGAAGAAATCGGTATCGCGAGTCAGCACGGCGCGCATATTGGGTTCGGCGTCAATCTTGGCTTTCAGTCGCTTGGCTACCGCGAGGGTCACATTTTTTTCATAGCTCCCGCCGCGACCAATGGCTCCGGGGTCTTCGCCGCCGTGGCCTGGATCGAGCGTAATTGTGACCAGCCGATCAACCACGGGTTTGCCCTGACGTAACGGCTCTACTTTGACTTCGGTCACCGCTTCAGGTTTCTTTTCTACGACCGTAGGCGGGCTAATCTGTGACTCGTTTTTCTGAATTAGCTGGAGCAGCGGGTCAGGTGCCTCGAGTGGATAGACATCCAAGACCAGCCGATAACCGTATTTGCCGATGGGGGGGAGTACAAAAACTTGCGGTTTGACCTCGTTCTTTAGCTCCATGACCAAACGCACAACCCCCAGTTTGAATCGGCCAGCACGCAGTAATTTGATGTTGGGGTCATCGGCCGCGATTTTGTCGGCCATACTTTCCAACACACTATTCAGCTCAATCCCTTCAAGATCGACGACTAGCCGATCCGGATTTTTGATCATAAAGTGTGAGTATTTCAGCGGTTCGTTGTGTTCAATGGCCACTCGCGTGTAATCGGCGGACGGCCAGACGCGCACGGCAAGAATTCCGGGGCTGCGATCCGTGGACGCACGACCTACGGGAGTCACCATCAACAACAGTGCCGCGCCGCTAAGCTTGATCAGTTGGCGGCGTTTGACCAATAATTTTGCAGCGCACTCAGACATTTTTCCCCGGCCTCGCTGCTGGCGATAAACGCCAGTTCCCGACCCGATTCAGGCGAAACGTCGGTAAAACAAAAGTCGAGCACAAGATCTGCGGCCGGCACATAGCCAATGGCTTTCTCAGGCCACTCGACAAGGCACACCGCGTCATCGCGAAAATAGTCACCCAAACCGGCACCATCAAACTCCTCTGGCTCGTTGAAACGATAAAAATCAAAGTGATACCAGTATAATCTCGAAACTACATAACTTTCAACTAATGTGTAAGTCGGGCTTTTTACCGCGCCGCCGTATCCGACGCCACGGAGCAAGGCGCGAACGAGGGTGGTTTTACCGGCACCCAGATCACCATTGAGCCAGACAACCATGCCCGGAAGCAGTAACGGTGCGAGTTCACGACCCCGTGCTACGGTGGCCGCTTCATCCGGCAAGTGCACACTCAACGAAGCTAAAGGGGCAACAGGATTAAGAGGCGGGCTATGCAAGAAAATGACTCCGATAACAATGGGATTGAAGCGACCGATGAGGGCATTGACCCTATCACGCTGGTCAATAAAATCAAGCACTGGGGGCGAGAACTCGGTTTTTCCGAACTCGGCATTGCCCGCGCCGATGTCTCTGCGGCTCGCCCGCAACTACTGCGTTGGCTACAACTCGGTCGTCACGGGGAGATGGATTATATGGCTAAACAGTCTGAACTGCGTGTCCGCCCCGAAACGCTGCTCGCTGGCACCGTCTCGGTCATCTCGGCCCGATTGGACTATTGGCCGAAAGCGAGTGACAGTGCGCCTGTTCTCGCTAACCCAGAGCTGGGCTACATTTCGCGCTATGCCTTGGGCCGTGATTATCATAAAACGCTACGTCAGCGACTGCAAAAACTGGCGGACCGAATCACGCAAGAACTGCGGCACAGCACGCTGAATACGCCGTTTGTTTATCGCGCTTTTTCGGATTCGGCTCCCGTCATGGAAGTCGAGTTTGCCCGCCAAGCGGGCATTGCCTGGCGCGGAAAAAATAGCCTCGCACTCAGTCGTAAAGGGTCTTGGCACTTCCTTGGCGAACTGTATACCACACTGCCCTTGCCCCCGGACAACCCGATAGCTGAGCATTGCGGCGATTGCCAGCGTTGCCTTACGGCCTGTCCAACGGCGGCCATTGTCGCGCCTTATGAAATTGATGCTCGACGCTGTATCTCCTACCTGACCATCGAACTGGCCGGGTCCATTCCTGAAGAACTGCGCCCATTGATTGGCAATCGCATCTATGGCTGCGACGATTGCCAACTGTGCTGCCCGTGGAATAAATTTGCGCAACTGGGCGATCCTGACTTTGCGGTACGCCACGGACTCGACAGTGCATCGCTCTGCGAACTCATGACTTGGACGGCCGAAGAATTCGAGAGCCGTTTGGCCGGAAGCCCGATTCGTCGCATCGGTCATGAACGCTGGCTACGCAATATTGCCGTCGGCTTAGGAAATAGTGGTCGTCGTGGAAACAACCCGAGTATAAAAGCAGCGCTCACTGCCCGCCGTAATCAC
>CAIWVX010000490.1 GCA_903916205.1 uncultured beta proteobacterium | reverse complement strand
CTGGCCAATCATGCGTGCCACGAAAGTGGTCCGCAACGGTAGTTTCGCCGCCGCCAGGCGAAAGGCTTCGCGGGCCAGTTCTTCCGGTACACCGACGATTTCAAAAACAATCTTTCCGGGCTGTATTTCAGCCACGTAGTACTCCGGATTGCCCTTGCCATTGCCCATACGCACTTCGGCGGGCTTCTGGGAAATTGGCTTGTCCGGGAAGACCCGGATCCAGATACGACCACCGCGCTTGACGTGGCGCGAAATCGCACGACGCGCGGCCTCAATCTGGCGAGCCGTCAAACGGCCGCGGTCAATACACTTCAGACCGAAATCACCAAACGCGACCGAGCTGCCCCGGGTCGCGACGCCGGTGTTACGGCCTTTTTGCTCTTTGCGATATTTGCGGCGAGCGGGTTGCAACATAATTATTCTCCTTTGCCGTCAGCTGCTGCAGCTGGCGCGGCGACGGTGCGTACGCGCTTAACGGCGGGTTTAGGGGCTTCTACGCCACCGGCTTCGACAGGTTTGTCGCTGCCGTCAGACGGCGCGGCATTGCTGCCCAAAGTACGGCGGGCGCCACGGGGGGCAGGACGGTCGGCACCAGGACGGCCAGGGCCGCCACGGTCATCGCGCCGCGGCGCGCGTGGGCGGCGCTCTTCTTCGGTGCGCTGCTCAGTGGCAGCGGGCAGGTCGTTGCGACCCAGCGTGTCGCCTTTGTAGACCCAGACCTTCACGCCAATAATGCCGTACGTGGTCTTGGCTTCGGAAACACCGTAGTCGATGTCTGCGCGCAGGGTATGCAATGGCACGCGGCCTTCGCGGTACCACTCGGTACGTGCAATCTCGATGCCATTTAAGCGCCCTGCAGACATGATCTTGATGCCCAAGGCACCCAGACGCATGGCGTTTTGCATGGCGCGTTTCATGGCGCGGCGGAACATGATGCGTTTTTCAAGCTGCTGCGTGATGCTGTCGGCGATGAGCTTGGCGTCGATTTCAGGCTTGCGCACTTCTTCGATATTGACCGCCACTGGCACGCCGAGTTGCTTGCCCAGATCGCGCTTGAGGTTTTCGATATCCTCGCCCTTTTTACCGATAACAACACCGGGGCGCGAAGAATAGATCGTGATGCGTGCGTTCTTGGCAGGGCGCTCGATCAAAACGCGCGACACCGAAGCATTTTTCAGTTTGACCTTGAGGTATTCACGTACCTTGATGTCTTCGGCCAACATGCCGGCAAAGTCCCGGTCGCTGGCATACCAGCGTGAGGACCAATTACGGCTCACCGACAGGCGAAAACCGGTTGGGTGGATTTTTTGTCCCATATTTTCCAGGCCTTTATCAGTTACCGACCGTCACGTACACATGGCACGTGGGCTTGCGGATTTGGTTGCCGCGACCTTTGGCGCGGGCGGTAAAGCGACGCAGCGATGCACCTTGCTCGACATAAATGGTTTTCACCTTCAGTTCGTCGATATCTGCACCATCGTTGTGTTCTGCGTTGGCAATGGCGGACTCCAGCACTTTTTTAATGATGCCGGCCGCTTTTTTCTGCGTAAAGGTCAGGAT
>CAIWVX010000489.1 GCA_903916205.1 uncultured beta proteobacterium | reverse complement strand
TTGATACGCTATCTTGATCAAAAGCTTGAACCGGCAAGTTATAGGGATTATTGCCCAAACGGCTTGCAAGTGGAAGGCCGTGCAGAAATTCAGCGCCTTGTTGTCGGCGTAACCGCCAGCCAAGCGCTGGTCGATCAAGCCATTGCGCGCTCTGCCGATGCGCTGCTGGTGCATCACGGCTGGTTTTGGCGAGGAGAGGATGGGTGCGTGACGGGCATCCGCAAAGCGCGTTTGCAGGCGTTGTTGAGGCACGACATCAATTTGATCGCTTATCATCTCCCGCTCGATAGTCATGTTGAATTTGGCAACAATGCACAACTTGCCAAGCGCTTTAAATGGTCTGTCGACGGGCGTTTTGGCGAACAGGATTTGGGTTGGTATGGTCAGCTTAGTGAGCCTGTTACTTTGACCGAACTAAGCCAAGAGATTGCGACCCAAATGCAACGTCAGCCTCAGGTGATTGGCGCGGATGAGCGTTTGGTGAAGCGGGTGGCTTGGTGTTCGGGTGGGGCGCAAAATTTTTTTGAATCAGCCATTGCGCTCGGTGTGGATGCGTATCTTTCCGGCGAAATCTCGGAGCCAAGTGTCCATTTGGCCCGAGAATCCGGGGTGGCGTATATTGCCGCAGGCCACCATGCCACCGAACGCGGCGGCGTACAGGCACTGGCCTTGCATCTGGCCGAGCGTTTTGGCCTTGATTGTCAATTTGTCGATATTGATAATCCGGTGTGACTACTCAGAGAGCGCGTGAAAAATAATCACTCAGTGATGCAATATTTTTGCCAAAAATTGTTGTGCGCGTTCTGATCGAGGTTGTTCAAAGAAGGCTTCTTTGCTGTCATCCTCGACAATGATTCCCTTATCCATGAAGATCACCCGATGGGCGACGCGTTTGGCAAAGCCCATTTCGTGGGTGACGCACATCATGGTCATGCCATCCTGAGCCAATTCGGTCATTACATCGAGCACTTCGTTGATCATCTCGGGATCAAGCGCCGAGGTTGGTTCATCGAACAACATGCAGATCGGATCCATGGCCAGCGCACGGGCAATGGCGACGCGCTGTTGTTGTCCGCCGGACATTTGCCCCGGATATTTCATGCCATGCGTACTCAGCCCGACACGTAACAAAAGACGTTCTGCCCGCTCCTCGGCCTCGGCTTTGTCGCGCCCGAGCACCTTAATTTGCGCGATGGTCAGATTGTCAATGATGCTCATGTGCGGAAAGAGTTCAAAATTTTGGAACACCATTCCGACTTGCGAACGCAGTTTGGGCAAATCGGTCGCAGGCTTGCCAACCGATACGCCATTAACGATGATTTCTCCGCCTTGAAATGGCTCAAGTCCATTGACGCATTTAATTAAAGTGGATTTTCCTGAGCCGGAAGGCCCGCAGACGACGACCACTTCACCTTTGCTGACCTGCGTCGTACAGTGGGTCAGAACCTGAAAGCTGCCGTAGTGTTTGTTGACGTCATTGATTTTAATCATGGGGAGTGCTCCTGGAATTTTTAAGCCGACCTGAGTTTTTTCTGGAAATGCCGCACGAGTTGCGAGGCGGCAAAGCAAATAACAAAATATATGGCACCGGCAAACAGCAGCAACTCAACCAGACGTCCATCGCGATCCCCCACTTTGTAGGCGGCACCGAAGAAATCGGCCAGTGCGGAAACATAAACCAGTGAGGTGTCTTGAAAAAGAATGATGCCTTGCGTGAGCAGCAGCGGAACCATGTTGCGGAAGGCTTGCGGCAGGACAATCAGCCGCATTGACTGGCTGTAAGTCATGCCCAATGCGCTAGCCGCAGCCATCTGGCCTTTGGGTACGGACTGAATTCCGGCTCGAATAATTTCGGAGTAATAGGCCGCGTCAAAAAGCGCAAATCCAGCAATGGCCGAACCGAGTCGCATGTCGCTACCGCGCGGAAAGCCGAAAAGCGTTTCCAGAAAATGCGGGACACTCAGGAAGAACCACAACAACACCATGACCAGCGGAATAGCCCGGAAAAAATTGACATACCCGGCTGAAAACCAAGACAGCGATTTGACTGACGAGAGTCGCATCATGGCCAGAAGCGTTCCCCATACAATGCCAAAACTTACGGCACACAAGGTAATCTGGAGCGAAATAGCCATGCCCTGCATGAGAAAGGGCAGCGCATTGGGAATTGAAGACCAATCAAAATCGTACATATTATTTGCTCCCCATGTAGCCAGGCACCCGCACCCGTGCTTCAACCCAGCGCATGGCAAACATCACCACGACATTGATCAGCATATAGGCCAAAGTTACGGCGATGAACGCTTCGTAAGGCTGGGCGGTGTAATCGACCAGTTGTCGGCCTTGCGCGGCTAATTCCAGCAAGCCAATGGTTGAACACACCGCAGAATTTTTGAAAATATTGAGAAATTCTGAAGTCAGTGGCGGAACAATCAGCCTGAAAGCCATCGGTAAAAAGAGTTATCTATTCTCTAAGAGTTCTAGCTAAATTTAGAAAAACTAATAGAAGAGTTTGATGAACATCTTTTGAAAATCAAAGATGATAAACTCCACTATAACAAATTCAAAAGAAATCTCAGTGGAGGAAGTGTATGGAATGAACTCTTTGTTTATAAAGCACTTGACACGATAAAATTATAGGAAGAGATAAAAACTGAAAAGGAT
>CAIWVX010000488.1 GCA_903916205.1 uncultured beta proteobacterium | reverse complement strand
TTCACACTCAGAGGCCGTAAGTTTTTCAATTTTTAGGCTCCTGCCAATACGTCTGGCGCGGATACATTCCCCGCAAAAAACGCGCCCTCGAAGAACAATGCGACACGGTCGACCGGCAATGGTAACCAGATTTCATTATCTGTCAGGGGCTGGGTGGCAATGAGTGCGACGCGGTCACTGTTTCCAGCCACTTCACTAAAATCGACGCTAACATCTTCATCCTTGAGGTGAGCGACGGCAAACGGCGCTTGACGGATAAGGTAATGCAGTTCAGTCGAGCGATGGGCAAACAGATAGTCGCCATTGGAAAGCAAGAAGTTAAACTGGCCGAACGGCCTGATCTGCGCGGCAAACGCATCGAGTGCGCTATGCAGTGCGATGCGCTCCGGCATACCGCGTGGAAAGCGTTGTCGCAGAGATTGCAACAGGTGGCAGAACACTCGTTCGCTGTCAGTTTGCCCGACGGGCATAAAACTGCCATCGAACTCCGGTGCATAGTCAAGCAAGTCACCGTTATGGGCAAAAATCCAGTAACGCCCCCAGAGTTCGCGAATAAAAGGATGGGTGTTTTCCAGACCGGTCGGCCCCTGCGTGGCTTTGCGAATGTGGGCAATGACATTGAGCGAGCGGATCGGATAATGGCGCACCAGTTCCGCCACCGGTGAGTCGCAAGAGGGCTGCGGATCGAGAAAAAGGCGCGTACCTTTGCCCTCGAAAAAAGCGATTCCCCAGCCATCACGGTGCACATCAGTGCCACCTCCACGCGCCTGAAATCCGGTAAAGGAAAAGCAAATATCGGTGGGTGTGTTGCAATTCATCCCCAGAAGCTGGCACATGACAGTCGACCTGCGTTAGTTAAAACTCGGTCGCCATCTTAAATGGCTTTAAACGCCTTTCCTAGTCGCCGGTTTTTTATATCGTGTAATTGGGTACTCACAATCCCCACTGACTACTTTGGTTTTGATATTTATTTGGGATGTTAAAACCGAAGGCATAGTTTCAACACTGGTTGCCCAGTAGCAGAAAAATTGGGCAAGGGTTGTGCCCTTTACCGTTCACTTTTTTGTTTATCGGTACCCCTCACGGCGGTTGCCGATTCGCACAACGAGGATGCGCAAAGCGCCATCCTCAATGCTCGTGATAATCCTGTAATCTCCGACGCGGTATTTCCAAAAAGCCCCGAGGCGTGACCCCTTGAGAGCTTCACCAATACTGCGCGGATCATCCAAGACGGCAACACGTTCGCGCAAAAAAGCGGTAATGCGTCTCGCCGTTTGTTTGTCCAGTTTTACCAAATCTGTCTTGGAAGCCTCATCAAATTCAATCAGCCAAGCCAAGATTTCGTTCCACTTCGTCTAAGCTGTAGGTTTTGCTGCGTCCTGCACGAATTTCAATCAAACGTTGTTCGGCTAGGAACAAATCTTCAAGGTCGTCGATGTGTTCGCAAATCGCCTCAGTAATGTAAAAGCTCTTGGTACGTCCAGTTTGTGCGGCCAGGTTTTTAAGCCGGTCTTCTACGTCGCTAGGTAGTCGAATTGACAGGGCCATTTCTGCGCTCCTTTCGGTTGTTGTGATACAAGTATTATGCAAAATCCAAAGGAGTACAAGCCATTCTATCTGACAGCCATTCTATCTGAAGCCTTGAGTGGTATCCGTCCGGGGTTCAAGCGACTTGTTTCTGTCGTTCATTTCGCTATCCTCAAAATTGAACGGTCAGTGGAATGAATAGGGGGCTACAGAATCTCAGATGGCGGCATGATCCATTCGGTACCTCCGTTTGAATCGCAATCTTTACAGCCCATTCGCATGGGCAAATTATGGCATCAACTCAGCGAACCCGGACTCAACGAGTTCAATCCCCATTTTTTTCAGAAACCGCCGTTCTTTGTCGGTGGCCTTTTCGATTAGCGCCCAGCCACAAGGCGATGGTGCGGCGCTGTAGATTAGGTCTGAAAGCACCATGCGTTCGGTGTCGCGGTTGAGGTGCATTCCGAGCAGTAGATAGCGTTTGTTGTGGCGTAGTGTTTTGACGAAACTGGGGACAGCAAAGCCGCCCATGAGTTCGGTGATGAAATCGACATAGTCCGCGTCTGAAGCAATGTAGCTGGGAAAAGGTCGGGGTGAACCCATCGGTTTGAACAGAATCGGTTGTCCGGCAATCGCTTGTTCCGGGGTGATGGCGGTATAGCGTTCGCCGTTGTTGGCGTAAAGTTTGAAGCGGTAGTCGGTGCCGCTGAGGCGCGCGCAGCCGAGAATCAGGGTGTGTGGTTTGCCGGAATAGCTGGTTTGGAGCTGGGTGTCGCGGTTGATGTCGATGACGTAGGGCGGGCATATTTTCTTTAGCCAGTCATGCAGCGCCGAGCGGCTCCATTCGGTGTCGCCATAGGTGGTGTTGAGAAAGCGCATGACGGCGGCACGTCCTCGCTTTAGCTCGATGTTCATGGCTGCGCGGGAAAATTCGTACATCAGTTTAGGCGACATTGGTCGGCCCTCATTGAGACCGATGATCAGTTGCTCACTGCTTGCCGGGATGGGGTTCCCGGTGCTGATGGAAAACACATCTGACAGAACGCCGGGGCCAAGATAAGGGACGATGCTGCCGTCTTTGAGTCCGGCGATAAGTTGCGTACGAAGTTCGTTATCCATCGGGCATCCTTACTGGAGTGAGCAAATTAAAATCCACCGCAAAGACGCAAAGAAAACCAAGTTGGCGCAAAAGACATCATTGCTTGCTAGGTTGCCTTTGCGACTCCTTTGCCCCTTGGTCCCTTGGCGGTGGGCTAGGGCTTTATCCGTATCGGGGATTTAGTATGCTGACTTGCAAGAATCGCGCCGAGGGCCGAAAGCTTGCTGATAGACGCCTCAAAATTCAAAAATCCACCACAGAGGCGCAGAGACGCAGAGGTAACACAGAGGTAATCCCTTGTTCTTCAATGCTTAATCTGTGAAACCTCTGTGTCTCTGTGGTGAGGGTTTGTGCATTTATTACAGCTGCTCAAGCGTAAAAAACCTGTGTCGCGTTTGCGACAAGACTCAAAAGGTGCTGATGGCAATGTCGTAAACGCCACCGATCACTAGGTATTCGTTTTCGCCTTTGAGGACGCCGGGGAGTAGGTCGAAATTGAAGAAAATTTTGGCCTTGGGTACCTGCGTGGTCAGGATGTAATCGCCAAACTCGCTGGCGCGCTCGCGTGATGCGGTGAAGGAGACGAGGTTGTTGAAGAGAACTACCTGACGCTTGCCGCTGGCTTCAAGCACTTCGTGTTCGGCGATGCGGTTGATGCCGCGATAGAGGGGGAGGCTGTTTGGACAGGCAGGCACGTCCAATGACTCGCGTTGATATTCATATTGACTGTAGGCGTAGAGCAGGTCGAGTTGGCTTTCTAGGGCGTTGGTGCCATAGAGACCCGCCGAGCGCATTTCCTGATAACGCAGATAGGTAGCGCTCGTAAAGTCACGGAGCGGTTGACCATGAAAGCGCGGGAGCAAACCAAAACGCGATTCCACCCAGCCCTTGAGAATGGCCCCTTCGCGGCCATCCGAATCGAAGCTCCAGCCGCGTAGTACGCGCATCCAGTTGGCCTTGGCACGTTGTTTCGAGTGTTCGGTCAGACCGGCTTCTTCAAGCTGTTCAAGGCAAAAGCGGACGGTTAGATAATCGCAGAAGGCTGAGGCGCGATCCGCCTTGGCGGCGAAGGTATCGAGACGACGGAAGAGGTCGGCGTGCAAATTGGCGACGCTATCAATCTGCAAGTCGGTTGGATTGCGTTGAAAAGTCAGGCTGCCAAGGATGACCGCGGGCAGATTGCAGCGATTGATTGGTAGGCGGGCATAGCGCGGGAGTGTCGTGGCGCTATTGTCAGACCCGCGACAAAAGGCGGGGCTATTGTCGTGTTCTGTCGGGTCATGCACTTGGGCGGATTGACTCATAACGTGTTTATTTTCAATCGCTTGCAAGAAGTCACTGGGGTTGGCATGGTCTTTGCAAATGATCACTCGGGAACACGGGAATTGTCCTTCAACCCGAGTGAATTTCAGATAGAGGAGATTGCATCATGGCAAAACTACGTCAGGCCGCCATCTACGGCAAGGGAGGCATAGGAAAGTCTACCACAACGCAGAATTTGGTTGCCGCGTTGGCCGAAGCGGGAAAAAAAGTAATGATCGTCGGTTGTGATCCGAAGGCCGACTCCACCCGTTTGATTCTCCACGCCAAGGCCCAGAACTCAGTCATGGAACTCGCGGCTGAAGCCGGTAGCGTCGAAGATCTTGAACTCGAAGATGTGATGTCTGTCGGCTACGGCGGCATTAAATGCGTCGAGTCCGGCGGGCCTGAACCTGGGGTGGGTTGCGCCGGTCGTGGCGTGATTACGGCCATCAACTTCCTCGAAGAAGAAGGCGCGTACAGCGACGATCTCGACTTTGTTTTTTACGACGTATTGGGTGACGTGGTCTGTGGTGGTTTCGCCATGCCGATTCGCGAGAACAAGGCGCAGGAAATCTACATTGTCTGTTCCGGTGAAATGATGGCCATGTATGCCGCCAACAATATCGCCAAGGGCATCGTCAAGTATGCCAATTCCGGTAGCGTGCGTCTGGCCGGTTTGATCTGCAACTCACGCAATACCGACCGCGAAGATGAGCTGATCATTGCTCTGGCCGAGAAGCTGGGAACGCAGATGATTCACTTTGTTCCGCGTGACAACGTTGTTCAGCACGCCGAAATTCGGCGCATGACGGTGATCGAGTTTGATCCGACCGCCCAACAGGCGAACGAGTATCGCGCCCTAGCGAAAAAGATTGTGGATAACAAGAAATTTGTGATTCCGACACCGATCACCATGGATGAACTCGAAGAATTGTTGATGGAGTTCGGCATCATGGAAGTGGAAAACACGGCCATCGTCGGTAAGACAGCGGCTGAATTGGCCGCTGAAGCGGTGGCGGCTTAAGCGTGATGAACGTCTTAAAAATCCACCGCAGAGGCGCAAAGAAAACGCAAAGGAATCCCCTTGATATGGCACTTCTTTACGAAACCTTGGCTTCTTTGCGACTTTGCGGTGGATGTTAAGACTTCTTAGTCGAGTTTTCAAAATAATCCAGTGAGGCGGCGTGCACAGATGAGTGCCGACGCTCAATAAGGAGAAGCAGAATGGTTGATTTGACCCGCGAAGAAACCGAAGCACTGATTCAGGAAGTGCTTGAGGTTTATCCCGAAAAGGCGAAGAAAGATCGCGCCAAACACTTGATGGTCAACGACAAGGAACTTGAGTCGTCGAAAAAGTGCATTACCTCCAACCGTAAGTCGCTACCGGGTGTGATGACCATGCGTGGCTGTGCTTATGCGGGTTCAAAAGGCGTGGTCTGGGGGCCGATCAAGGACATTATCAGTATTTCACACGGCCCGATTGGCTGCGGCCAATATGCCCGTGCCGGGCGTCGCAATTATTACGTCGGCACCACCGGGGTCGATTCCTTTTGCGAAATGAATTTCACCTCGGATTTCCAGGAGAAGGACATCGTTTTCGGCGGCGACAAAAAACTCGCCAAAATCATGAGCGAAATCGAGACCTTGTTCCCGTTGAATAAGGGTATCTCGGTGCAGTCCGAGTGCCCGATTGGGCTGATCGGTGACGACATCGAAGCGGTGTCCAAGAAAGCCGCCGCTGAAATCGGCAAACCGGTGGTGCCGGTGCGCTGTGAAGGCTTTCGCGGTGTGTCGCAATCGCTCGGTCACCATATTGCCAATGACTCGGTGCGCGACTGGATTATCTCCAACCGGGATGGCAAACCCTTCGAGAAAACCCCGTACGACGTAGCTATTCTCGGCGATTACAACATCGGCGGCGATGCCTGGGCTTCGCGCATTTTGCTCGAAGAAATGGGCCTGCGTGTGGTGGCTCAGTGGTCGGGCGACGGTACGCTGGCAGAAATGGAAAACACCCCGTTCGTCAAGCTCAACCTGCTGCACTGTTACCGTTCGATGAATTACATCAGCCGTCACATGGAAGAAAAATACGGGATTCCGTGGC
>CAIWVX010000487.1 GCA_903916205.1 uncultured beta proteobacterium | reverse complement strand
TTCACTCCGGGGGCCAATCAACAACAGGCGATGAAGGCCAGCGATCAGAAAATCGCGGCGAATATCTGCTATGAGGATGCCTTTGGCGAAGAGATCATTCGTGCATTACCCGAAGCCACAATGCTTGCCAATCTTTCAAATGTGGCGTGGTTCGGAGACTCCCTCGCCCCGGCCCAACACCTTCAAATTTCGCGGCTACGCGCCATGGAAACCGGGCGCGTGATGTTGCGTGCCACCAATACCGGAATGACCGCGATTATTGACAGCGATGGCCGCGTAATCAGCCAGCTCGCCCCCTTTACCCGAGGCGCATTACGCGGAGAGGTGCGCGGACATCAAGGCAGAACGCCCTTTGTCCGTTGGGGTAACTGGCCGGTAATTGTGGCCTCATTGGGCCTTCTGGCTTTTTTTCTGCGGAGAAAAACTGCACGCTGAAACTCAGTTATCCACCGCCCGATTGATCGGGTGATGGGCGATGTCCCGTTACTGAACAGCAACGCTGCGTTTGACCACCGCATAGCGAGCCAGGGTGAGTTGCCGCGCTTGAGTGTGTTCGACTAGCGGTAGCGGATAATTTTTCCCCGGAAACACTCCGCAAGCCATTTGAGCGTTTTCATCCATGCGCCAAGGGGCATGGATGAATTGGGTTGGGACGGCGGCCAATTGCGGCAGATAGTTGCGAATAAAAGTACCCTCGGCATCAAAGCGTTCGGACTGCGTAATGGGGTTGAAAATTCTGAAATACGGTTGTGCATCGCAGCCACTGGAGGCGGCCCATTGCCAGCCACCGTTGTTGGCTGAGAGGTCAAAATCGAGAAGATGTTGCGCGAAATACGCCTCACCGCGTCGCCAGTCGATGCCGAGATCTTTGACTAAAAATGAGGCGACGACCATGCGTAGGCGGTTGTGCATGGTTCCGGTGTTGTTGAGCTGGCACATCGCCGCGTCAACTAAGGGATAACCGGTTTGTCCCTGACACCAGGCCGTAAAGGCGTTATCGGCACCTTGGCCTTGATCCCAAACAATCGCGTCGTAATCCGATTTAAATGAGCGGGTGGCGACGTGCGGGAAATGATCGAGGATCATGAAATAAAATTCGCGCCAGATGAGTTCGGATAACCAGCAGGCGGCACCGGCTGAATTGCATGATGTCTTCAGCGCCCCGGCGGCTAAGGCCAGGCAAACCAGTTCGCGGATTGAAACCGTGCCAAAGCGCAGATGAACCGAGAGACCCGATCCTCCGTTGAACGCAGGGTAATCGCGTCTTTCCTTGTAAGCGGCGATGTGGTCGGCAAAGTCCGCCAGACGTTGTTTGGCTCCGCTCATCCCAGGGAGAACACCCAGAGCGGGCAAATCCGTCGGACAAAACCCCATCGCCTCAAGCGTAGGAACCCCTGTCGCTTGCTTACTGGGACACAAGGCGCTTGTTGTGCTGTCATGCGGCACCCAATCATCATCGCTCAAACGTTTGAGCCAGGCATTTTTGTAAGGGGTAAAGACGGTATAGGGGCGACCGGCTTGAGTCAGCACCTCGGCCCCTTCAAAAATCGACTGATCCTTGAAACACTCGAATGCGATGCCGACGGCGTCCAATTGCGCGGCAACCGCCGCATCCCGCGCCTTGGCCTGAGGTTCGTAATCACGATTGGCAAAAACGGCATTCACCCCAAGCTCGCTCGCCAGCCGTGGAATTTCATCAATGGCGTGAGCCTGTCGAACAATCAAACCGCCCCCCCGCTGACGCAAGGCTTGATCAAGTTCAAGCAATGATTCCCGAATGAATTCAACGCGCCGATCATTTCTTGTGGGCAAAATGTCAAGAATCGCTCGGTCAAAAATAAACACGCAATAAACCTGTCGTGCGCGACGCAATCCCTCCGCTAACGCGGCATGGTCAACATCCCGCAGATCACGTCTGAACCAAACTAGAACTGAATTAATCATGGATTACCTTTGTATCGACTGCCGCCATTGATTAAAATGACCTCATGAAAAGCACCAACCTAACCGATCATTTTCTCATTGCGATGCCCGCGATGGATGATCCTTTCTTCTCAAGATCCCTGATTTATATTGCGGAACACAATGAACAGGGGGCGCTCGGGCTGATTGTTAATCGACCAACTGACCTGAATCTCGCCACTTTGCTTGAAAAAATCAACATCCCACTGAAGCCGTCAGAGTCTATCAGCTTGTCACTTTTCCCCATTTGTTTTGGCGGCCCGGTACAGACTAACCGTGGATTTGTCCTGCATCGGCCGCTGGGTACTTGGCAATCCACCTTAAATATCAATGAGAACGTTGGCCTCACCAGCTCGCTCGACGTCCTCCATGCGGTTGCCCGCGATGGGCAGCCTCACGAAATCATGGTGACTCTCGGTTATTCCGGCTGGGGTGCCGGACAACTCGAACAAGAGCTGGCTCAAAACACTTGGCTGACGGTGCCCGCTGAGCCCGCTATTCTTTTCGACACGCCGTTTGAAGAGCGGCTGCCGTCGGCGCTGGAACGTCTAGGCATTGATTTTGCCAACCTCTCGGAAAAGGCGGGCCATGCCTGAACTCAACGAACAGCAACGAGGAACCGTCTTGGCCTTTGATTTTGGCGAAAAACGAATCGGCGTGGCGGTAGGTGAGTGGGCGCTCGCTCAGGCGCATCCGCTGACAACGATTCGCAGCGAAGCCAATGCTGAACGCTTTTCAGCCATCGCCGCACTGATTAAGGAATGGCAGCCCGCCAGCCTAGTGGTCGGTCTGCCGGTGGCTCTCGATGGCGCGGCCCATGCCATGACCGCACGCTGTACCCGATTCGCCAACCAATTACACGGACGCTTTAATCTCCCCGTTAATTTCGCTGAAGAACGGCTGACCTCGGTCGAGGCCAACGAACGGCTGCGCGAAAGCGGCCACACGGCCAAAAGCGCCAAACAACACATTGATGCGCTGGCCGCCCAGATTATCCTGCAATGTTACTTTGAACGCGCTTTTGAGCACCGCGCCCAACGCTCTGACCCAAACTTTATGGAACACCACGCCCATGCCCCCGACCCCGCATTTGACTGAACTCCCTGACGCCGAAGCGCAATGTGCTGCGCTGGCCGAACTGATACGACCGCAACTACAACCTAACACCCTACTCATCGGCATTCATAGCGGTGGCGTCTGGGTGGCGCGGCGGCTGAGTGAGTTGCTCAAGCTACCGGGCGAAATCGGCCTGATCGACGTTTCGTTCTATCGCGATGATTTTGGCGAGAAGGGCTTGCATCCCCAAGTCAAACCGACCTCGATTCCGTTTGATGTCGAAGACCGGCCACTGATCCTCGTCGATGACGTGCTCTACACCGGACGCACCACCCGCGCCGCGATCAATGAGCTGTTTGATTATGGCCGTCCGGCCAGCATCAAACTGGCCGTGCTGGCGGATCGTGGTGGCCGCGAGCTGCCCATCACCGCTGAATTCTGCACTTGGCAACTTGAACTTGGCCCTAATGAAGAACTGGTGCTCGAACCCGGCCCAAACAACAAACTGCAATGGAGACGCGACATCCATGCGTAATTCCACCTATCGCAACCCCCAACTCAATGCCAACGGCGAATTAACGCACCTGCTGTCGATTGACGGTTTACCGCGCGAAGCCTTGCTGCGGATTCTCGACACCGCCTCAAGCTTTCTTGAAGTCTCTGACCGCGATGTCAAAAAAGTCCCCTTGCTGCGCGGTAAAAGCGTCTTCAACCTGTTTTTCGAGAACTCGACGCGTACCCGCACCACCTTTGAAATTGCCGCCAAACGCCTATCCGCCGACGTCATCAATCTCGATGTTGCACGCTCATCGACCGCCAAGGGCGAAACCTTGCTCGACACCATTGATAATCTGGTCGCCATGCACGCCGACATGTTTGTGGTACGCCATGCTTCATCGGGCGCACCCTACCTGATTGTCGATCACCTGCACCGCATTGGCCGCTCGGATGTGCACGTAGTAAATGCCGGTGATGGCCGTCACGCGCACCCGACGCAAGGGCTGCTCGACATGTACACTATTCGCCACTACAAAAAGGATTTCTCCAATCTGACCGTAGCTATCGTTGGCGACATTTTGCATTCGCGGGTTGCGCGTTCCGACATTTACGCCCTCAACACCCTTGGCGCGGGTGAAGTTCGCGCTATCGGGCCGCAGACTTTGCTGCCAACCGCCATCGACAAAATGGGCGTGCGCGTCTTCAACACGCTGCAAGAAGGACTTAAAGGCTGTGATGTAATCATCATGCTGCGCCTGCAAAACGAGCGCATGAACGGCGCTTTGCTGCCTTCGGCTCGCGAATACTTCAAGCACTACGGATTGACGCCGGAAACCCTAGCGCTCGCCAAACCCGAGGCCATCGTGATGCATCCGGGGCCGATGAACCGTGGCGTCGAAATCGACTCCGAAGTCGCCGACGGGTCGCAAGCGGTGATCCTGCCGCAAGTCACCTTCGGCATCGCGGTGCGCATGGCCGTCATGAGCCTTCTAGCGGGGAACTGAACAATGCAAAACCAAGCAAAGACACGCCAGCACATCCACCTCCGTAACGGGCGGGTGATTGATCCACAAAATGGCATCGACCGAACCACCGATCTATTTATCAGCGCCGGGCGCATTGCCGCCATTGACACCGCGCCGCCCGGCTTTATCGCGACCCAACGCATTGACGCCAGCGGCAAGATCGTCTGCCCCGGCTTGGTTGACCTTTCAACCCGTCTTGGCCGCCTCGAATCGGAACTGAAAGCCGCCGTCGCCGGTGGCGTGACCGCCGTGGCCTGCCCACCCGACACCAATCCACCGCTTGACGAACCGGGTTTAGTGGAACGCCTAGCCCGGCACAGTGAAGCCCTCGGGCTGGCCCGCGTTTTTCCGATTGGTGCCTTGACTCAGCAACTGGCGGGCGAAAAACTGGCTGAGCTAGCCAGTCTGAAAAGCGCCGGTTGCATCGCCTTCTCACAGGCGCAACGCCCGCTTTTCAACACCCAAATACTGTTGCGGGCCATGCAATACGCCGCCACCTTTGATTTTGCTGTTCATTTGCAACCGCAAGATCATTATCTGGCCCACGAAGGCGTGGCCCACGACGGCGAAGTGGCCTCCCGACTTGGCCTAGCGGGCATTCCGGTATGCGCTGAAACAGTGGCCATTGCCACCGCACTGCAACTCGCCAAAGAAACCGGCGTGCGCTTGCATCTGGCCCGGCTATCATCCGCCGCCGGGGTGGCGCTGGTGCGTGAGGCCAAGCACTCCGGCGTCAAAGTCAGTTGCGACATCGCCATTCACCATCTGCATCTCTCCGAAAACGACATCGGTTACTTCGACAGCCAAGCCCGCTTCGCCCCGCCATTGCGTGCCGTGAGCGACCGTGACGCCTTACGCGCCGCCGTGGCTGAAGGTCTAGCCGCAATCTGTTCGGATCACACCCCGATCAATGAAGATGGCAAACAATTACCTTTTTCTGAAGCCTTACCCGGTGCGACGGGGCTTGAGCTGCTGTTGCCACTCACCCTCAAATGGGCCGAAGAAAGCGGGCTTTCCCTACTCACCGCGCTGGCCCGTGTCACCTGCGACCCCGCCGCCATTCTGGGCATTGAGGCCGGTTCACTGACGCTTGGCCGACCCGCCGATATTTGCCTGTTTGACCCCCGTCAAGCCTGGCGCATTACCCCTGAAGCCTTATGCAGCCAAGGCAAAAACACCCCGTTACTGGGTCACCAGCTCATCGGCCGAGTCACCCTGACTCTCGTCGGCGGAGAGATTGTTTTTGGCGAAGGGTGCGCACCGTAATGCGGCAGGGCTTGCCATATCGAAGCCTAACCACCGCAACCCAAGGCAAATTTGCTTTAAATGAGCGTTTTAAACGCCGCACCCTGTGCATCTTTCGCGGCCAGTAATGGATTGCCTTGCAGCGGCCAAGTGATCGCTAGATCGGGGTCACTCCACAGAATACAACGTTCACATTCTGGGGCGTAATAGTCGGTTGTTTTGTAGAGAAATTCTGCGGATTCACTCAGTACCAAAAAACCGTGAGCCAAACCGGCGGGAATCCATAACTGCCGCTTGTTTTCGGACGAGAGTAGTTCTCCGATCCATTGGCCAAAGCTTGGAGAGCCTTGGCGAATATCAACCGCCACATCAAAGACCTCACCAGAAATGACACGAACCAGTTTGCCTTGCGCCCGAGGAGGCAACTGGTAGTGCAGACCACGCAGGACGTTTTTTGCACTTTTTGAATGGTTGTCCTGAACGAACGATAGCTCAAGCCCCGTGGCCTCATTGAAGGCGCGTTGGTTAAAACTCTCGAAAAAGAATCCGCGTTCGTCGCCAAACACCTTTGGCTCGATCAATAACATGCCAGAAATAGCGAGGGGCGTTACTTTCATGCAAATACCTTATCTCGTAACAAGCCTCTCAAATAGGAGCCATAGCCCGATTTAGCTAAAAGCGCCGCCTGTTTTTCAAGTTGTGCATCATCAATCCAGCCATTACGCCAGGCGATTTCTTCCGGGCAGGCCACTTTTAGCCCTTGCCGTTTTTCAATGGTATGGATGAACTGGCTGGCTTCGAGCATGGATTCGTGCGTGCCGGTATCCAGCCAAGCGTAGCCGCGACCCATGGTTTGAACCTTGAGATTTCCTTGTTCAAGATAGAGGCGGTTAAGGTCGGTAATTTCTAGCTCACCGCGTAGTGAGGGCTTGACTCTTTTGGCTAATTCAACGACATGGCGGTCGTAAAAATAAAGTCCAGTCACCGCGTAGCGCGATTTGGGCGCTTGCGGTTTTTCTTCGAGACTGACCGCTCGGCCTTGTCCGTCAAATTCAACGACCCCATACCGCTCGGGATCGTTCACGGTGTAAGCGAAGACCGTCGCGCCTTCTTCCCTCACCGTAGCCTCCTGAACCAGCCCGGCAAAATCATGGCCGTAGAAGATGTTGTCGCCCAAAACCAAAGCGCAGGGCGTGTTTGCAAGAAACGACTCGCCAATTAAGAAGGCTTGCGCCAGCCCGTCGGGAGAAGGCTGGACGGCATACGTCAGACGGATACCCCATTGGCTACCGTCACCCAGTAACTGCTCAAAGCGCGGCGTATCTTGCGGCGTTGAGATCACTAGAATGTCGCGGATTCCCGCCAGCAGCAGCGTACTCAGCGGGTAATAGATCATTGGTTTGTCGAAGATCGGCAACAGTTGTTTTGAAACGACTTGCGTTGCCGGATAGAGTCGGGTGCCGGAACCTCCGGCGAGGATGATCCCTTTGCGTTTGCTGGTTGGCATTTTTTTCCTTTATCTTAAATTTCTCGCGCACGATGGAAGCTGGCGAAACGTGGCAGCCCACCGGGAGTTAGTTCCCGATAGCGAAAGGTGATGATTGAGCCGACGGGCGGCGGATTGAGGCGATCCGTATCGCTTAACCCCGTACCCAGCAGGAACTCAACGCCATCCGCAGTTCGCACTCGCAACGCACCGAGCCTCCCGGAATACTTCCCTTTGCCTGGCTGGTGGGCAATGACCTCGGCCTCTGCATCATTCCAGGGTTTCATTTTAAGCAAGGTATCGCTACGACCCGTTTGGTAGAGCGCGTCGGCCCGGTGCAACATCAAACCTTCGCCACCCGCCTTGATGATTTCGTCGAGTTTTCGCTTGAGCGTCGGGCGATCTTTGAGCGTGAATTGCTCAACGGCCTGCAACCAAGGAACGGCGGCCATTTGAATTATCGTACGCAGTGCTTGATCCCGCTCACGGAAGGTGCCTGATGCCTGCGGTAACTCAAAGACCAGAAACCGTACTTGTCGCCACTCGTTTTCATCCGGCACCTGTCGGCGCACGGTGGCCGACAAGCGATCAAACTTCCCGCGACCAATCCACAATTCACCATCCAGCGCCGACGCCGGGAAGTTTTCAATAAACCAAGCCGGCGCATTGATCGTGTTTCCACTGCGCGTACGCAGTACCTGCCCATCCCAGAAGGCACGAACGCCATCAAGCTTTTCGCTAACCAGATAGAGGGCGACATCGGCCTGACCTTGTTCAAGCTTTGCATGCAACAGCGGTAATGCTTCGGTGGCGGGCAAGGACACGCTTGCCGAGGACAAAGCCGCCAGCATCAGGGCTTGAACTATGGGCGTCAATCGCATCTTCACATCACCCGTGCATTTCTAAAAGCATCCGTTCGACGCCAATCGACCATTCAGGCAATGTGAAATCAAAGGCCGTTTGCAATTTTCGGGTATCGAGACGGGA
>CAIWVX010000486.1 GCA_903916205.1 uncultured beta proteobacterium | reverse complement strand
GCGTGTACACCAACACCTTGGTGGCGGTAGTGCTGGCGGCTAATTGACGGCCAAAGGGATCGTCAATATTGATCACCGCCAAGCGCAAGCGCGACCAGGTAAATAATTGTGCTTTGGTCGCCGCATAATTTTCGATTGACCCGTGGTAATCAAGATGATCACGGGTCAAATTGGTAAATACCGCTACATCGACTCGCGCACCGTCAATTCGCCCCTCGGCGATGCCGATAGAACTGGCTTCCAGCGCACAGGCTTGCGCCCCGGCGTCTGAAAATTGCTTGAGATAGCGCGCCAAAGTGGCGGCCTCGGGGGTGGTGAACCCGGTGTCGATCATCCGATCTGCAAACCCTGCACCGAGCGTTCCAATGATCGCGCATTGGCGTGGATAGAGCCGTCCCAGCCATTGACTGATGGTCGTTTTGCCATTGGTGCCGGTAATCGCGATGAGCGATAAGCGTTCGCTAGGCTCACCAAATATTCGTTGAGCTAGCGGGCCGCATAATTTTTTGAGTCCATTGACTGGGATATTGACCAGCGGCCATTCGGGATTCCAGATAAATTCACCGTCATTTTCCCAGAGTACTGCTGTTGCTTTTCTGGTAATGGCCTCGGCGATATAGTTTCGGCCATCGGCTAAATCACCGGGATAGGCCACAAACAAATCGCCGGGAAGCACTTGACGACTGTCATCAACAACCCCCTCCGGTTGCACGCCAAGCGCGGCCAGTTGCCTGAGCACTTGATTTGGATTTAGGGCAACCCCCATCGTTGCCGGCGTCATAGATGCCCCTTGGCCGCAGCGGGAAACGGCGCACTTGGTTTCTGTGCAAGTTTGACAGCGGGTTGATTGGTCTCGGCCCGCAGCGGCAAATCGGGGGGAATGCCTAATGTTCGCAAGGCTCCACTCATTACGTTAGCGAAGACTGGCCCGGCAACATCGCCGCCAAAGTGCTGTAAGCCACCCGGCTCATCAATCATCACCGCAACAATCAAACGCGGATCGGAGGCAGGGGCAAAGCCGACGAAAGAAGCGACATATTTTTTGGCATATCGACCCCCTTCAACTTTATACGCTGTTCCTGTTTTTCCGGCGACTCGGTAGCCTGGAACCTGCGCCTTGGGTGCCGTACCGCCAGGCAGCACGGCCAGTTCGAGCATTGCCCGGACTTCATGCGCTGCTTGCTGGGTGAAAACCTGCGTCGTACCTGTTGGCAGCGTATCGAGCTTGGTCAAGGTCAGTGGAACCATATCGCCATCACGGGCAAATACCGAATAGGCGCGTGCCATTTGCATGAGCGATACCGATATTCCATGACCATATGACATCGTGGCTTGCTCAATCGGTCGCCAGGATTTCCAAGGCCGCAGACGCCCACTGACTTCGCCCGGAAAACCAAGTTGGGAGGTTTGTCCAAAGCCGACGGCGTTAAACATGTCCCACATTTGATGCGGCAAAAGCATTCTAGAGATCTTAGCGGTACCTACGTTTGATGACTTTTGAATCACTTGTGCGACAGTTAACGCCCCATGCTGATGGGCATCAGAAATTGTAGCGGTGCCAATAGTTAGCTTACCTGGGGCGCAATCAATCACCGTATTGAAGCGAACTTTAGTTTGATCAAGCGCTAAGGCCACCGTAAACGGCTTCATCACTGACCCCGGTTCATAGGTGTCGGTGAGTGCTCGATTACGCAGTTGAGCGCCATTTAGGCGCTCTCGATTATTCGGGTTATAGGTCGGCCAATTGGCCAAAGCGAGAATTTCTCCACTCTTGGCATCAAGCACCACCACGCCACCGGCCTTGGCTTTATTGTCGATTACTGACTGTTTAAGCTGGCTATAGGCGAGATACTGAATCTTTGAATCAAGCGCTAGACGAATATCATGCCCGTCTTGCGGCAAGCGGATCGAGCCTACGTCCTCAACGATTTGACCGCGCCGATCTTTGATCACGCTACGGCTGCCGGGATATCCGAGTAACTGCTTCTGATACGCCAATTCAATGCCCTCGCGCCCTTTGTCATCCACATCGGTAAAACCAACCATGTGTGCCGTCATTTCTCCGGTGGGGTAATAACGCCGGTATTCCTTATCTTGCCCAATGCCCGGAAGCTTGAGCGCCGCGACCCGATCACCGACCTCTGGCGAAAGCTGGCGGCGGAGAAATACAAAATTTTTCTCCGTCGAAAGTTTGCGCGACAGCTCCTTGGTGTCCATCTCCAGCAAGTCCGCTAGTTGCTTTATTTGCGGCGGTGTTAGACGCGCGTCGGCAGGAATCGCCCAAATTGATTTCGTCGGCGTTGAAATCGCCAGCACATCGCCATGACGATCAGAAATGCGCCCCCGTGAGGCTGAAATTTCAAGCTCACGGCGGTAACGTGACTCCCCTTTTTCTTGGAGAAAATCATTATTGAGCACTTGCAAATAGAATGAGCGTCCGATCAGCACCGCAAAACAAGCCAGAATAAGCAAAGCCATAAGCCGCGAACGCCAACTCGGCAAGCGCAACTTGAGCAACGGACTCTCCGCGAATTTATGCGACTTTGGCCCTTTAAAATTGATCATTGCGCAGCTCCTTTAGCGGTGCCGGAAATAATCTTGGGGGCTTGTGGCACAATCATCTTGAGCTTTTCACGGGCGATTTTTTCGATACGCGGTGAAGTCGCCCAAGTCGACAATTCCAGTTGCAATTGCCCAAATTCGACTTCAAGCTGTTTAGCCCGCTCTTGCTCAAATTCAAGTCCCTGAAAAAGCTTGCGCGCTTGGTGTTGCGAGGTGACCACACTCAGCGCACAAAAAACAGCGGCAATCAGCAAGAGAACATTCAAGCGGATCATTTCAGTGCTCCGTCCTGACGGAAGTCGACCTGCAACGTTGAGCGATGCGCATCACGGCACTGCGAGCTCTCGGGTTAGCGGCGATTTCATTGGCACTGGCTCTAACCGGCTTGCCGATCAGCGTTAGCTTGGGAGGCGGCAGATCGACTGAACGCAAAGGCAAATTTTTCGGCAAATTATCGCTATTTGAATGTTCGCGCATGAAGCGCTTGACGATACGATCTTCAAGCGAATGGAAGCTGATTACCACCAGCCGTCCATTATGTGCCAGCGCATTCATCGCTTGCGGCAAAGCCAAGGCCAGCTGTTCTAGCTCTTGATTGACGTGAATCCGTAGAGCTTGAAAGGTACGCGTCGCCGAGTCCTGGCCGGGCTCACGGGTCCGCACGGTCTCGCGTACAAGCGCGGCAAGTTCACCTGTGGTTGTAATAGGCCGCTCGATCCGAGTAGCCACAATCTTCTTTGCAATCTGGAAAGCAAACCGTTCTTCGCCATAATCTCGTATAACCTCCGTAAGTTCTTTTATGCTGGCAACAGCCAGAAATGCAGCGGCAGTTTCGCCTTGCGTGGTATCCATGCGCATATCAAGCGGCGCATCAAAGCGAAAACTAAAGCCTCGCTCCCCTTCATCAATCTGTGGCGAAGACACTCCGATATCTAAGAGCACCCCGTTCACAAATTCAATTCCTGCCTGTTGCATCGCCAGCGACAACTCACCAAAACAGCGATGCAACACCGTCAATCGGTGATCATTTATGGCTTGGGCAACGGCGATCGCCTGCGGGTCACGATCCAGCGCCAACAAGCGAGCGGTTGGCCCCAAGTGTTTGAGAAGCGCCCGGCTGTGACCACCTCGACCAAACGTTCCGTCAACGTACGTTCCAGAAGGCTGGAGGTCCAGCGCCGCCACCGCTTCGGATAACAAAACGGTCTGATGTAAAGCGACATCGCTCACAGCGCTAAGTCCTCTAAACCCGGCGGCAATTGATCGCCCAAAGCAAACACTTCGGCCTGTTGTTTCTGCCAACCGGCATCCGACCAAATTTCGAAATGACTTCCTTGCCCTACCAGCCAAACCTGTTTTTCAAGTTGAGCGTATCGGCGTAACTCAGGGGCAACAAGAAGACGGCCCGCCGAATCGAGCGTTTCATCAAGCGCCATACCCACCAATAGACGTTTGATACCGGCGGATTGCGGATTAAAACTTGAGGCGGATAAAACTTTGGTGCGAATCGGCTCCCAGGCCGGGGCGGGATAAAGCAAAAGACAACGGTGTGGATGCGCCGTAAGGACCAATTGCCCGCCAGAAACCTCAACGAGCGACTCCCGATGACGTGTTGGAATCGCCAGCCGTCCTTTGGCATCAATACTTAACGCAGTCGCCCCTTGAAACTCCACACCCAGCCCCTTCGCTAATTTGCAAAATGAATCGCTAACACCACTTTTTCACACGAACCTCCACTTTATAGTACGATTATTGGCAATGCAAGCTGTTTTTTTCAAGTTTATCCAATGGCTACAAGGACTTATATCGCATTTTTGAAAAATTTATACAAAAAGATTTGTTTAAAAAACAAGGCTCAAAAAATGCAAGTTAAAGTGATTTGTTACAATAAAAGGAAAAACAAGCCAAAAAATTTTTTTGGCGAGGGATAAAGGTCAGCGGAGAGGGCAGAACCCCATATCCGCCGAAAAAAGGCATGGATGCACGGCCTGAACTGAGTCGACTGAGCCATGCCGAAAAAGCTGAGCTGATCCGCATGCAGAGGAACGAGATCAATGGGACGGGCGGGGATAAATCGGGAAGACACGGGACGGGCCAATTAAAAACAATTGGCGTAACGACTCAAGTAAGCCGTTTTAGGCTCTATAGCGAAGATATGGTCAATACACACCTGTGGTCGATCAACACCGGCTGGGGGGTGCTCTAGACGCGCTGGCGGCTATCACTATGCCCGCCGGAAGTAAGTCACCCCCAGTCTATGGAGACTGTCAGCATGTCTTAGCTGGGTCTTCAGAATTTCTTGATAGACAGCTTGAGCTTGGCTAATCTGACCCTACTGGTGAAGTGTTTTGGCCTGCTCAAGGTAAAGTGCTTCACCACCGAATTGGCTAAGAAGCGCATCATGAACCCGCTCCAACGCACTCTCCCAGTCGCTAGGCTTGGGCTGACGAAACAGCCTGACGCTGGCATACCAAGGGCTGTCGTCCCGATCCAGTAACCAGCGCCAATCGGGTACATAGGGCAGCAAAACCCAAGTCGGTTTGCCGAGCGCGCCAGAGAGATGGGCCACGCTGGTATCAATGCTGATGACGAGATCCATTAGGTCGCATAAAGCGGCGGTGTCGGTGAAGTCGTTCAGTTC
>CAIWVX010000485.1 GCA_903916205.1 uncultured beta proteobacterium | reverse complement strand
GGCACGCTCTATAAGCAACATTCGCCGTTTGCCGCCAAAAAAATTGGCGCGGCTTATGTGGCCGAAAACATCGCCCAGCATTTGCGTCACAGTTTTAATACGTACGATCAAAACTGGCGTCCGCTGATTGTTTGCTGGCGGGGAGGTCAGCGCAGCGGAGCGATGGCCTTGATTCTTCGCCGCGTCGGCTGGGATGCTCAGCAACTTGAAGGCGGCTACAAATATTATCGTAAGCAGGTGGTCGATAGCTTGGCCGAACGCCCCGCACGTCTGAGATTTAAAATCATTTGCGGTGCCACCGGCAGCGGCAAAAGTCGCCTGCTTCAAGCCTTGGCTCAACACGGCGAACAGGTGCTTGACCTTGAAGAGCTCGCCTGTCATAAAGGCTCGGTACTCGGCGTCCTGCCCGACTCAGCCCAACCTTCGCAAAAAATGTTTGAAACCAAGCTACTCGTGGCGTTGGCCGACCTTGACCCGGAGCGCCCGGTCTATGTCGAAGCTGAAAGCCGCAAAATTGGTCACATCCACTTGCCTACGGCCCTGCTTGAAGCCATGAGAAGCAGCCCCTGCATCCACATTGAAGCCACCCTTGAAGCACGCATCAAATTTTTGCTCGGTGATTACAATTACTTCCTCAGCGCACCTGACTGGCTCAACTCCCGATTGGATGAACTGCGCCATCTACAAAGCCGGAAAACCATCGAACGTTGGCAAGAACTCACGCGAACGGCGGAGTGGACAACCTTGGTGGGTGAATTGCTCGAAAGCCATTACGACCCGTTGTACTTTCGCTCGCAAAACAATAACTTCAGCAAGCTGGAAAAACCACAAAAATACGCCACGGATGATCTGAGTCCTGACGGCATTGAACTTCTGGCGCGGCAGATTTGCGCAAAGGCTGGGGAGCCTTGAAGATCGTTTATGGAATGATGGATTACTCGGATTTTTTCGATGTCGTCAGGTAAATGCCGACAAAAATCAGAGCGATACCGATGAAATGATAGATCTGCGGTAGCTCGGCAAGAAAAATAGCTGACAGCAGCGTGCCGAATACCGGCATCAGGTGAATGAATAAGCTGGCCTTGCTGGCCCCCACCTCGCCAACCGCGTGATTGTAAAAAATGTAGCCCGCAAAACCTGGGAATAAACCCGTGTAGGCAATCCCCGCAAGGGCCGGTAAGGTCGGATAAATCAGTCGTCCTTGGGCAATTTCCCACGCATAGGCCGGGGCCAAGGCACAGAGTCCAACCACCGTAAAAGCAGCGAGCATGAGCATCGGATGCACACCGACCGGACGCCAGCGTAAGCCAATGGTGTAAAGCGCCCAGACGATCACCGCCAGCAACATCCACAGGTCGCCGATGTTAAGTGTCAGGCTGGCGAACGTGGCAAGTTGCCCACGGGCAACGATGGTGCTGACGCCAATCAGTGAGATTAAAACGCCAAGCCATTCGATACCATGCAGGTGCTTTTTAAGGAAAGCCCAAGACAGCGCGATAGTGGCAATCGGAATGAATGAATTAAGCAGAACCGCATTGGTTGCCGCAGTATATTGCAGCGCAACGTAGGCCAGCGTGTTGTAGCCGCCCACACCGAGTAGGCCCAAGGCCACAACCGGCCGCCAGTTTTTTTTGAGCACCGGCCATTGGCTACGCAGATGCGGCAAGGCCAACGGCAAGGTCAGTGCCAAAGCAATCACCCAACGCCAAAAAGCCAACGAAAGCGGCGGCACATCATCGCGAATGGCGCGACCAACAACCATATTGCCCGACCAGAACAAGGTGGTCAGCGTGAGTAGCAAATAGGGATGGTTGAATTTTGCAAACATACGAAAAGGCTCAAGAAGGCAGTAGGGGTCGGCCATTATAGGGGGTTCTTGTTTAAGCCATAAACCGCTTGAATCCGGGAGGCAGCGAAAGTTCGGATAGGATGTGCAAAATCTTTGCGCACGCGGAATGTAAAACCCCATAAATATGTCCAAACAATCGGAGCCGGTACATAATCCACAATATTTTAGGAAATCCGATGTCAGTGATTCGCTACGCATGATTTATTTCGTGAGAAAAATCGCCACTCAGCGCCTTGTGAAACTAATTCCCGCACGGCGAGCGTCTGGCAAGTTAACCCCAGTGTCTACACCGGAGCAGCATGAGTAAGCCACATTTACCCGCCTGGGTCGGCAAACTTCTCGACCTCAGTGCCGAACACCGCTATTACCCGCTAGTCCTTGCGCTGATTGCTTTTTGCTCGACCGCGACCTTTGCCTTCCCCTTTGTCATCATTCTTATTCCAGGCATTATGCTGGCGCCACGACGCTGGCTGATCATCGGGATTTTCTGCGGAATAGCCAGCGGCTGCGGTGGTGCCGTGCTGGTCGAAATTTTTCACTTCATGGGCCATGAGCTGGTCATTGCTCGCTTTCCGCACTTAGCTGAAAGTGAGTACTGGCGCTTAGCTAACGAGTGGCTGCAAAACTATGGTCTGCTTGCTCTCGC
>CAIWVX010000484.1 GCA_903916205.1 uncultured beta proteobacterium | reverse complement strand
TTGATAACCTTGATGTCGTTTCCCGCAATAAACCCGCCGCAGGTCAAACCAACGATAGCGATGTATTCAAGTGGTACCCATAAGGCCGCCAGACTACCGTGAACAGCATACGTCCCTAGCGCAGAAGCTAGGATAATAATATAGCCAACGATTAGAAACATTACCCCCCCTTGTCAAGCACCCAAACAGATCAGTTTGAAATTGATCTGCATCTATTGTTTATATTGTAGCGGGATGAAGCATGGCGTGAAACTAAAACGCGATAAAATGCCCAAGAATAGGACGGGATGCTCAAAATGAAATTTTGTAGCGAATGTGGGGGCGTGGTCGAATTGATGATTCCTCCCGATGACAACTTGCCACGCCATGTCTGTTTGATTTGCGGGACAATTCACTATCAGAACCCCAAGCTTGTGGTGTGCTGCATTGCTGAATGGAAAGGCGACATTCTGCTCTGCCGTCGGGCCATTGAGCCTCGGCTGGGAAAGTGGACGCTTCCCGGCGGCTTTATGGAAAACGGCGAATCGACGGTACAGGCCGCGCTCCGCGAAACGCTTGAAGAAGCCTGTGCCCGCGTTGAAATCGATGGTCTATTTTCGCTGATCAACATTCCTCACATTGACCAAGTTCATCTTTTCTATCGCGCCCGTTTGCTTGATACTCATTTTGCTCCCGGCGTCGAAAGCCTTGAAACCGCATTATTTTCCGAAGCCGATATCCCGTGGAATCAGATCGCCTTTCGCAGCGTGACGCAATGTATCAAAGCTTATTTTACGGATCGCCGAAACAATGTTTTTACTGTCCACGAAGAAGAGCTAACCATCCCCTCCGTGGTTTAGTTTTACAGCACATTACTCATTCTCCAAACTAAATTGCACCGGTAACACAACACGGAAATCACGCCCTTTTAGCGCCTCGGGCAAGACCGTAACGCGCACAGCTTGCGACAGCATTGTCACCGCCTGATCGTCAAGCATAACGTGTCCGCTGGAGCGAACCAGTAGCACTTCCGGCAGCCGCATTCGTGAATTGAAATTGAGAGCAACATCAGCCGTTCCTTCCCAACCCCGTTCCTTGGCTACGGGAGGATAACGCTTAAAACGGCGGGCGGAGGAAGCCAAAGTTATTCGATACTGCCGCATCTCATCCGCGCTGTAGCCTTCACGGACGACGGCGGCCACACCTGCCCCGGGCATCTGCGCAGAGAGCGAACCGGACTCAGTCCGAGTTTCCGTTGTCGGTAGATGTTTGGTTTCAACGGCTTCAGGCGCAGCCAGCGGCACCGGCTCCTTAGGTTGAATCGTCCACGAGCCGGCTTTGGCCGTTACAGGAGCGGGGGTATGCACAGGAGGCTTTACCGGTTTAACAGCAGCGACCGGGGCCGCCGGTGTTTTTGTCGCCTTGTTCCGATCATCGCGCACCATCACCACATGCAGGGCTTCTGAAGGAACAGCCGTCTCTGATGGCAACAGATTGACTTCGCCGATTAGGAGCACGGCGTGTATCACTAGGGAAACAGTCAGCGCCCGCACCAACGGACGTTCGAAGAAAATAATCATAGGCAACCTTGAACGGTGGTTCTGTACGACCTTCCGCACCCACGATTCATGAAAATTCAACTTTCCCTGGAACTATAAATTGCCGCTTATGCCCAAGTTTGGGTGATCACTTGATATCGGTTAAAGTCGCGAAGTTTAGCACGTCACCCTTTGACTCAACACAAAACCCGCCAATCATCGGCCTGACAGCTTCCGGCACGATTTTCTAACGCATTATGATTAAGGAGCATGGCTTTGCCGTTTAAAGAAATTGATGAGGATTCTCACGACGCAATGACGCTTGTGATCGAACGTGCGTCTGCCGCCTCAAAAAGCACCTGGATTAGTATCTTAGTTAACACCTTACTGACTATCGCTCAGATTTCTGCCGGAATTTTTGCTAAATCTCAAGGGCTGGTTGCCGACGGTATCCACTCACTGTCAGACCTGATTGCTGATTTTGTCGTTCTCTTTGCCAATCATCACAGTAAAAAAGCGGCTGACGAAGATCATCCTTATGGCCATTACCGCTTTGAAACTGCCGCTTCGCTAGTCCTTGGCAGCCTTCTTCTGACCGTCGGAGCCGGTATGTTGTGGTCGGCGTTTATAAAACTTGAATCGCCTACCAGTGTGCCCACCGTACACATTCTTGCGCTATGGGTTTCTGGTGCGGCACTGGTCGCTAAGGAGCTCCTTTTTCGTTACATGCTGGCCGTCGCCAAACGCGTTAAATCCAGTATGTTGGTGGCCAATGCTTGGCATGCCCGCTCAGATGCCGCCTCATCGCTCGTGGTTGGACTGGGCATTATCGGCAATCTGGCCGGCTACACCATTTTTGACCCGATTGCCGCGCTCATTGTCGGATTTATGGTCAGCAAAATGGGCTGGGAATTTGGCTGGGACGCGCTACACGACCTCATGGATCGCTCGGCGAACGATAAAGAAGTTTTAGCAATCCGCCAAACCATTTTGGCGACACCGGGCGTTCTTGGTACCCACGATTTACGTACCCGCATGATGGGCGACATGATTATTGTTGACGCCCATATCGAAGTCGATGCCGCACAGAGCGTCGAAGCGGGACACGATATTGCCGTTATCGCCCGCAAAAACGTCATGCAGCGACATCGGGTACTTAATCTGTTGGCCCATGTTGATCCGGCACAACGCCCGGATCGTGACCATTTTCCTGTGCACTGAATGCTTCCCGTGAACTCCAGCAACACGGGACTCAACTCAACAATCAACCATTCGAGCCAGCAAATCTTAGCTCAGACGGATCAAGTAACGACTTAATGGTAAATTGCGGCCTCCCTCATCCTTCAACAACCACGATCCCTTTGCGTGGCCCGTTGCGGCGTGGCGACAATAAAATACGCGTGGCCCTGATTGGTAGTTACGGTGCCGGTAAAAGCACGCTGTTTAAAGCCGCTTCCAGCCCAGTGGCTCAACACGAGCGACTCGCCGGAGTGAGCGGCGCCTATCAGGAATGCGTAGTCGACGTCGGACTGGATCAGATTTCGCTGGTCGACTTGCCGTCCATTGAATCCCTGCACCGCCTGAACGCCGACGATCAGGTGGTACTCATGTATTTGCTGTGGGGTGATCAGTGGCCTTCGATCGTGCCTCATCCAGCGGACATCACCCACGCCGACTTTCCCGCCCCGGACGTGTTGATTCATGTCGTGGACGCCACGGCGCTGGCCAAAAATCTCGAACTCAGCCTTGAATTAAGTCTGCTGGGACGCCCGGTAATCATTGCCCTCAACCGTGTGGACGAAGCCCGCAAAAAGGGCTTGTTCATCAACGTCAAAGCGCTTAGCGAACAGCTCGGAGTGCCGGTCATTCCAACCATTGCCCACATGGGAAAGGGCGTGGCGGCCCTGTTTGAGGCGGCGGTCACTATCGCTAGGGAAAAAACCTGCCCCTTGCCGCAGCCGCCTACCCGGCATATTGCCGAAAGTCTTCAGGCGCTTAAAACCGTGATTTCCCGGCCAGAAATTGAAGATGTCTTTCGCGTCCCGCGTGCGCTTCTTCTCTCGCAACTGGCTGAAAACGACGCCTTTTTTCTCAATACACTGAGCGCTCACTTCCCTGCGCTGCCGCCTGAAATCTCACTCGCCAGAGCGAAGGCCGAAGAAACCCTACCGCGTCCTCTGCCGGAGGAAGTGCTGGCTGACCGTCACCACCGTGCCGCCGTTCTTTTTGAAGGCGTGACCACGCCACGCGGCATCGACTCCTGTGAAGGTTGGCGACGTTGGCTTGACGAACTCTTCCTACATCCGCGCTGGGGCCTACTCGGTAGTTTGCTGGTTTTCGCTATCGTCTTGCTGACCGTCTTCCAGATGAGCACCTTTCTTGATTCCTTGACCTCGGCGCGGCTAAACGCTTGGGCGCAAGAATGGCATCCCGAATCAACGGCAGGCGTCATCACTCACGCCGTCATTGAAGGTCTGGTAGGGCTGGTGGGCATCGTCATTCCTTACATGTTGCCGCTGGTTCTTTTACTCGTCACCCTCGAAGAATCCGGGGTGATGCACCGCGTCGCCTTTGTCGTTGACCGTGGTTTCCACCGCATCGGGCTACACGGCGGGGTGGCGGTTCCCTTTTTGATCGGACTGGGCTGCAATGTTCCGGCTATTTCTGCCGCTGCCGCCAGCGGCTCACGGCGCGAACGTGTGGTCTCCGCCATCCTCATTACCTTTGTTCCCTGCTCAGCACGTTCGGCCATCATCTTGGCCATTGGCGGAAAATATCTCGGTGGCCTTGGCGTACTCGCCATTTTCATGCTCACCCTGCTGGTCATCGCCGTACTCGGAAAACTCTTAGCACGGCGCTATTCCGACAGTGCGCCGGGCATGGTGCTGTCTATCCCACGCTATGCGCTGCCGTCCTGGAGCAAGGTTTGGCGCAAAACGTGCGAACGCACCGAAGACATCGTCACTATCGTTACGCCATTATTGGTTATCGGCAGCATCGTGCTGGCCCTGCTCAGCCATTTTGGTGCGGATACGCTGATCAATACCGCGCTAACCCCGATCACCGTCTGGTGGCTCGGCCTGCCGGTAGTTCTTGGCGTGCCCATTCTGTTTGGTGTATTACGCAAAGAATTGTCTTTGCTGATGATCTTTCAGGCGCTCGACACCTTTGAAATATCGCCTTTACTTGATTATGTTCAGATTTTCACCTTTTTGGTCTTTCTGACGTTTTACGTACCTTGCCTGTCTACTTTCGCCGTTATGCTCAAATCGCTCGGCCAGAAAGAAGCTTGGTTTTCCATCTTTGTGTCACTCTCCAGCGCACTGCTCATGGCGGGCAGCGTTAGACTGATTCTCGAATTGGCGAGGTGGTTGTCTTAACGCTTGGCGCAAAAATACAGCCCTTGGATAAATTACGGTCAGGGGTGAAAATAATAAATTGTGCTTAAGACTTTAATGTATAGCCGAAGAACTTGTGAAAATGGATCATCTGATCAAAGACACCGCGACGCTTGAGTTATTCGCCTGGCTCGACCCGGACAGCGAACTCCCTGGCTGGGATGTTCTCACCGGCAACCCGTTTGGCACGACTTTGCCTGAAGATCAATTCACCACGGTGCAAAATTATTTCGCTGAATACCACCTCGAATACTACCGACAGCGCCTTTACAACGACTTTCCCAGTCGACTTCATGCGCTGTTGCTTTTTGCCACCCGCGTCGACGCGGAAAATTTCCGCACCAAACATCCCAATCGAGTCTTTGGCAAACACCTCGTGTGTGCGCGCAGCAAAGGGGCTTACACCGTTTCATTTCACGACTCAAGTTGGCTCGATTACTTGCGTCTACCGCACAGCCTCAACCTCTCCACGCTCGACGAAGTTTCCAACCACTACTGGCGCGGCACCTTGGTCGAGGAAATTGGCTTAAGCTTTATGAACGAACGCTGGTGGGAGCCTCCGGTCATCGAAGCTCTATTTCAAGGCACCCTTGAACCCATTTATCGGACATCGCAAACACTCTCACTGCCGGGGTTCTCGTGAACAGATTAAGGCTTTCTGACTCAGGAATAGCGTTTCAAATAATCCGGGGCGAATTTAACGACAAAATCCCAAAAGGCGCAGAGTGCGGGCGATAGATTTTTGCCTTTTTGGCGCACCAGAAACCAGCGTCGCATGACCGGTGTGCCTTCAACTTTAAGGATTGCCAGCCGCCCGGTACTGAATTCAAGCCCGAGAATATGTTGCGAGATGAAGCCGATACCCAGACCGGCAACGACAGCCTGCTTAATCGCTTCGTTGCTCCCCATTTCCATGTCAATGCGCGGCTCCACGCCACGCTCACGAAAGAAAGTTTCCATCGCCAACCGGGTACCTGACCCGGCCTCACGCACGATCATCATTTCCCCGTCCAGCTCTTGAATAGAAACATGATCGCGCCCGGCCAGCGGGTGTCCGGCACCCGCAATTAGCACCAGAGGATGCGGCGAAAAACTGACGGCCTCCACATTAAGATGCGCGGGAGGACGGCCCATAATCACCAGATCAACCTCATTGGATACCAGCAGACGCGTGACTTCTTCACGGTTATCGACGAGCAGACGTAAACGCACATGAGCTTCCTGCTTACGAAATTCGGCCAGCAATCCCGGTGCAAAATATTCGGCATTACCGGTCACGGCAAGGCTAATCCGTCCGCCTTTCAGCCCCTTTAAAGCCATCAGCGATTCGTGCGCATCGCGCATCAGTTGCAAAATTTGGCGCGTATGAATCAGCAGCGTTTCTCCCCCTTCGGTGAGAAACACCCGCTTACCAATACGGTCAAATAATCGAGTCCCTGAAACTTCTTCAAGCTGCTTGATTTGCAGTGAAATTGCCGAATGCGTTAGATGCAATTTTTCAGCCGCACGGGCAAACGACAAATGTTTTGCCGCCATGGCGAATATCTGAAGTTGCCGAATCGTTGCATTGCGCATCGCGTAGTTTCCCTTCGCCTTAAGCGAGACTCGTAATCAGGTTTTGCGCTGTCGCCACCAGCCAAAGGCCACCGGTATCAGCGAAACAAAAATAATCCCCAAAATAACACCCGTCAGGTTTTTCTGCACCCAGGGTAGATTGCCAAAGAAATAACCCGCCAGCGTCAACGAAACAACCCAACTGATCGCGCCCACTAAATTAAAAAAAGAAAAGCGCGTGTAAGTCATCGCACCGATGCCCGCAACAAAAGGCGCAAAGGTGCGAAACAACGGGAGAAAGCGCGAAATAACCAGCGTCTTACCGCCATGCTTCTGGTAAAAAGCATGTGTTTTTTCCAACGCCACCTTGTTAAAAAAACGCGAATTTTCCCAGTGAAACACCTTCGGGCCGAGAAAGCGTCCAATTTGATAATTCAACATATTACCTAGCGTCGCCGCCGCCAGAAGAACTGTGATAAGCAGCCCAATATCCATCCCACCCAATGCCGCCAACGCACCGGCAACAAAAAGCAAGGAATCCCCCGGCAAAAAAGGCGTGACCACAAAACCGGTTTCACTGAAAATAATGGCAAACAGAATCACGTAGATCCAGAGACCATAATCCTGCACCAACATCGCCAGATGCTTATCCAGATGCAACACCATGTTAATAAAAGCAGTCACGTAGTCCATAAAATCAATACTCAAGGCAAAGCCGAGATTCTACCGGAAGGAAGGGGGAAAGTAGGCTGGAATAATGGCAACGGCAGGGCAATCGCACGAATCTTATAGAAAACCGAGTAGTTCTTCGCGGTGCGGTAGGCGATGGAAGACGCAGCGCGAAGGCGTTGGACTTTAAGGCCCCCTTTGCGTTTTACTGGTGCGTGGCGAATGAGGTTGAGAGCGAAGTGACGCACGACGGAGAGGTTGTGTGCGGCATGATTGTTTCGAGCACGCCTCTGGTCGTCGGCAAAGACAACGTCCATGCACCAGTGAAGA
>CAIWVX010000483.1 GCA_903916205.1 uncultured beta proteobacterium | reverse complement strand
CTTATGGCAAGGTATCGCTTTCCTGCTGTTCCGTATTTTTGACATCGTCAAACCCCAACCGGCCCGCTATTTTGATGAAAATGTAAAAAATGGTTTTGGCGTCATGACCGATGATTTCTTTGCCGCTGTATATACCCTGCTGGCGCTAGCCATGCTCAGATTTATTGCCGTATGAACAGCCCGAATACCTACGCGCTCGAAACGCTGGCGGCGCAGTTGGGTGCTTTATTGCGGATCAACGGCCAAAAAGTGGCAACAGCCGAGTCCTGCACTGGTGGTTGGGTGGCGCAATGCCTGACGGCCATTGCGGGAAGTTCAGACTGGTTCGAGCGGGGATTTGTCACCTATTCCAATCAAGCCAAACAAGAAATGTTGGGCGTTGCACAGGACACGCTCTCCAGCCACGGTGCCGTCAGCGAACCCACCGCCGCTGCGATGGCCGTTGGCGCGTTACGACATAGCCACGCTGATTGGGCTTTGGCGATTACCGGCGTTGCCGGGCCGACGGGCGGTGACGCCGATAAACCCGTGGGCACCGTCTGCTTTGCATGGGCCAGCGTCGACGGCCTCTGTGAAACTCAGCTATGCCACTTTGACGGCGATCGACAAGCGGTTCGCGCTCAATCGGTGGCACACGCGCTGAGTGGCTTGCTGCAACGGGCGTCGCGCCTGATGGCGTAAAGCCCGTGCGTCGATTGGCTAGGGAATAATCAGCGTCGCGCCCTGCGTTGCGCGTGATTCTGCGGCGTGATGTGCCGCCGCAATGTCGTCGATTTTGAAGCGTGCTCCGAGGCTTGATTTGACCCAACCCGAGGCGATGGCGGTAAACAGTTCTGCGGCATTTTCGCGGAAAATCGCCGCATCAGCGTTGTGTGGAAAGACCGACGGGCGGGTCAGGAATAGGCAGCCCTTTTTGTTAAGTATTTCCGGTTCAATGGCTGGTGCTGGGCCGGATGCGGCACCAAAAAGAACGACCAAGCCGAAGGGTGCCGCGCAGTCGAGTGATTTAAGGAAAGTATCCTTGCCGACCGAGTCGTAAACCACGTCGGCCTTCTTGCCGCCCGTGGCTTCAAGTAGGGCAGCGGGCCAGTCTTCCTTGGAATAATTGATTGCGATGTCGGCCCCGGCCGCTTGCGCAATGGCGCATTTTTCCGGCGAACTGGCGGTGCCAATAACAAATGCACCGAGTCCCTTAGCCCATTGACACAAAATCTGGCCCACGCCGCCCGCCGCCGCATGGATCAAAATCAGTTCTCCGGCTTTAACTTGATGCGTTTTCCGCAGCAGATATTGCGCGGTAATGCCTTTGAAAATCAGCGAAGCGGCTTGTTCATCCGAAATATCATTCGGGATACCAACCAGTCGATCTGCCGCCACGTTGCGATAATCGCTATAAGCCCCCAGACCGGCGCTCATGTAAGCCACCCGATCGCCTAGTTTGAATTGTGTGACTTCAGAACCTACGGCTTCGACCACGCCGGTCGCCTCGTGGCCGAGTCCGCTAGGCAGTGGCAGCGGATAAATTCCTTTGCGCTGATAGACGTCGATGAAATTAAAGCCAATAGCCGTGTGCCGTAGTTGGACTTCATTGGCCGCCGGATCAGGAAGCTCTACCTTTTTGACGAGCATCACTTCGGGGGCACCAAATTCGGTAATGATTACTTTGCGGGCGAATTTCATCATGAATCTCCATTTTCTAATCGTTAAAGCAGAACGCGCTCAATGCCGCCGTGCTTAGCTTTCTGAACGTAATTTTCCATCCAATCGGGCCCCAAAAGTCGTCGAGCCATTTCAACAACGATGTAATCGGCTTGGGTGTTAGCGTCATCGTTATAGCGTGACAAGCCTTGCAGACAGGAGGGGCAGGAGGTCAGCAGTTTAACCTCTCCGTTGAAGCCGTCGGCCCTGAGTTTGTCGGCACCTTTTTCAATCTCTTCCTGTTTACGGAAACGGACTTGAGTGGAGATGTCCGGTCGGGTAACCGCCAGCGTGCCGGATTCACCACAGCAACGGTCGGATAAATCAACCGCTTGACCCATTAGGGCGTTGGCTACTTTGATGCCTGATAAGGTCTTCATCGGTGCGTGACACGGTTCATGGTACATGTAGCGCGTGCCGTTTACGCCGTCGAGTTTGACGCCCTTCTCCAACAGATATTCGTGAATATCCAGCAGGCGGCAGCCGGGGAAAATTTTGTCAAATTGGTATTTCAACAATTGATCCATACAGGTGCCGCAAGAGACGATGACGGTATTGATATCAAGGTAGTTCAGCGTATGGGCTACGCGGTGGAAGAGCACCCGATTATCGGTGGTGATTTTTTGGCCTTGATCTGATTCTCCCGCCGCAATTTGCGGGTAGCCACAACACAGGTAACCGGGCGGCAAAACGGTTTGTGCGCCGATTTCATAGAGCATCGCTTGCGTTGCCAGACCGACTTGCGAGAACAGGCGCTCCGAGCCACAACCGGGGAAGTAAAAGACGGCGTCGCCCGCATAATCATTGGCGCTGACTTTGCGCGGATCGCGAATCACCGGGATGATTTTTTCATCCTCGATCTCAAGCAAGGCGCGTGAGGTTCGTTTAGGCAGACCGCCAGGCATCGGCTTATTGACGAAGTGGATGATCTGCGAACGCAAGCTAGGCTGGCCGAGCGTCGCTGGCGGTTGCCGGGTTTGGCGTTGGATCAGTCTGAGAGATTTGGCCATCCTGTGGGCTAGACGTTGCCCCGCATAGCCCCAGTCGATCATCACTTGGCGCACGGCACGAATAGTGAACGCGTCCTTCATGGTTAGAAAGGCCATCGCGGCGACTTTGGCCGGAATAAATTTTTTCTGGCCTTGCTGGCGCAGGAAATTGCGCATACGAATGGTGACGTCACCAAAATCAATATCAACCGGGCACGGGTTGAGGCATTTGTGGCAGATTGTGCAGTGATCGGCGACGTCGTTGAATTCGTCAAAGTGCATTAACGAAATACCGCGCCGGGTCTGTTCTTCGTAGAGGAAGGCTTCGATCAGCAGCGAGGTGGCGAGAATCTTGTTGCGCGGCGAGTAAAGCAGGTTGGCACGCGGCACATGCGTTGAGCAGACCGGCTTGCATTTACCGCAGCGCAGGCAATCCTTGATCATCGTCGAGATGTCGCCAATCTCGGATTGCTCCATGATTAACGATTCGCTACCGAGCAACGAGAACGACGGCGTGTAGGCTTTGGCTAAATCACCACCGGCCAGCAACTTGCCTTTGTTGAAGTGACCGTTAGGGTCAATGCGTTCCTTGTAATCGCGAAAAGGCTGGATTTCGGCTTCGCTGAGAAACTCAAGCTTAGTAATGCCGATCCCGTGCTCGCCGGAGATCACCCCATCGAGTGCACGGGCCAAGGCCATGATGCGTGCAACCGCCGCATTGGCGGTTTGCAGCATGGCGTAATTGTCGGAATTAACCGGGATATTGGTGTGCACGTTGCCGTCGCCCGCATGCATGTGCAAGGCGATAAAAACACGACCACGAAGGTTTTCTTTTTGAATGGACTCAATGCGTTCAAGCACCCGACGAAACACCATACCGTCAAAAATGGCGTCAAGTTGCGGTTTGAGTTCGGCCTTCCATGAAACGCGCAGCGAATAATCTTGCAGACGATGAAACAGTGTCGGATGAGCGGCCTTGTTGCTGCGCGTTCCGGCTTCGATGCCCAAGGCGGCAAACTGCGATTCAGCGTCTTCCAGTGGCAAATCAAGGTTGTCGAGCAGCCATTGCCAGCGCTGGCGCACGACGCTTATGGTTTCTTGCGCGGCCTGTCGTTGGTCGCCAATCAGCAGCGCATTATCGAGGTTGGCATCGCCACGGTGCAGCGGTAATTCGCCCGTAAGAAAGGCGCTGAGGCTGTCGCACAAAGCCAACTTGTTTTTGATCGACAACTCGATGTTGAGGCGTTCGATGCCGTCGCAATAATCCCCCATGCGCGGTAACGGAATCACCACATCTTCATTCAGTTTGAAGGCGTTGGTATGGCGCGAAATGGCGGCGGTGCGCGAGCGATCCAGCCAGAATTTTTTGCGCGTATCGGGATCAACAGCAATGAAACCTTCAGCCGAGCGCAGGTTAGACAGGCGAACGACTTCGGACGCCGCCGCCATCACCGCTTTTTCATCGTGACCGACCATGTCGCCGATCAGCACCATTTTTGGCCGCCCGTGGCGTTTGGCCTTGGTCGCATAGCCGATGGCCCGGACATAGCGTTCGTCCAGATGTTCGAGTCCGGCCAGCCATACCCCGGCCCGGTGACCGGCACCGCCCGGCTTGAAATAGTCGGTGATTTCAACGATGGCTGGAACGGCTTCACGCACCTGGCCGAAAAACTCCAGGCAAACGGTGCGGGTGTGCGGCGGCATCTTGTGCAATACCCAGCGTGCGGCAACGATCAGGCCGTCGGTGCCTTCTTTCTGGATGCCCGGCAGACCGGCCAAAAATTTGTCGGTGACATCCTTGCCCAGCCCGACTTTGCGGAAAGTGCTGCCGGGTATTTGCAGCGTTTCGGTTTCGCCACGCGGCGTTTTTCCGTCCTGCTCGAAGCGACGAATCTCAAAACAAGCCATAGCCTGTTCGTGAATCTTGCCAAAATTGTGGCTGATGCGCGTTACTTCCATGACGTAGCCGTCGACATCGACCATTTTCCACCAGGCCAGATTGTCGAGTGCCGTCCCCCAGAGAACGGCTTTTTTGCCGCCGGCGTTCATGGCGATATTGCCGCCGACACAGGACGCGCTGGCCGAAGTGGGATCGACAGCAAAAACAAAACCAGCGGCGCTGGCGGCTTCTGCAACACGATCAGTGACGACACCGGCGCCGGTTCTGATGGTGGCGTACGTTTGGTCGCAGCCGGGTAAGCGCAATTCTTCGATCGGCCCGATGTCGATCAGTTTTTCGGTGTTGATCACCACCGAAAGGGGTGTCAGCGGCACGGCGCTACCGGTGTAACCGGTGCCGCCGCCACGCGGGATGATGGTCAGCCCGAGCTCAATGCAGCCACGCACCAGCGCCGCCATTTCGTCTTCGGTGTCGGGATAAAGAACGACAAACGGATACTCAACGCGCCAGTCGGTGGCGTCGGTAACGTGAGAGACCCGCGCCAGACCATCAAAAGCAATGTTGTCGCGGCGCGTGTGGCGGATCAACGTTTTCAGTACCCGATGGCGCAGGGCGGTGGTGTTTTCAAAATGGCGCTCAAAGGCGTTAACGGCTGTTTGCGCCGAATCGTAGAGTTTAAGCACCTGGTCGTTACCTTGGCGCCGTTTGTCGATTTCGTTCAGACGGTGGCGCAAAGCCAAAAGCATGGCTTCGCGACGCCCGAGGTTGGCGAGCAGATCATCTTCGAGGTAAGGATTGCGTTGAACGACCCAAATGTCCCCGAGAACCTCGTAGAGCATTCTCGCCGAGCGCCCCGTCACGCGTTGGCTACGCAATTTATCGAGGATGGCCCAGTTCTCCTCACCAAGCAGACGAATGACAATTTCGCGGTCAGAAAAGGAAGTGTAGTTGTACGGAATTTCGCGCAAGCGTGCGTTCATGGCAAATCAGCGTTTCTTAGAGGAATAAATTTAATGAAAGACGGTATCGGCAGTTACGTCAGGGTTTGTTTTATTGGGAAGGTCGTCGCACCCTGACAACTGGTTTTTTACCCCTGCCGATAGACACAAGGAAGGCGGACTGTTCTGCAACGACATTACGGAGCATCGTAGGGTATGTCCACGAGATCTTTGCAGTTGAGTGTAAATTCTTTGAAAGAGCTTGCATGACTCGTGTTTTCAGCAAAATCGATCGGCGTTTCGCCGCACGCGTCTTTCTTTTGTGGACGGCCTGTGAGGGTTGAATTATTGATCAGCCAAGAGAGATTAGTTGGCGAATCGGCGTTAGCCAGAGCCTCATCAAGAATGATGACATCCTCCCGATAGAGCCGAAAAAGATCCTGCTCAAAAGTCTGCGATCCGGGGGCGAGGCTTTGCTCCATCGCCTCCTTGACGGCGCTGATTTCGCCGCGTTCGATCAGTTCTTGAATATGCCGAGTATTCAATAAAATCTCGACCGCAGGCGTCCGTTGGCCTTCTTTATTTTTTACCAGACGTTGCGACACAATGGCTTTCAAGCTGGCGGACAAATCGACATAGAGCGAAGTCCGGCTCTCCAGCGGGAAAAAGTTGATGATGCGATTGAGCGCGTGATAACTGTTGTTGGCGTGCAAGGTGGCGAGGCATAAATGGCCGGTTTGGGCGTAGGCAATGGCCGCCTGCATGGTTTCTTTGTCGCGGATTTCGCCGATCAAAATACAGTCGGGCGCTTGGCGCATGGCGTTTCTTAGTGCGGGTTCCCAGCCGAGCGTGTCCATTCCCAGTTCGCGCTGGTTAACAATTGATTTTTTGTGCTTAAAAAGAAATTCGATGGGGTCTTCGATGGTCAGGATATGGCCGCTGCGGTGGGTGTTGCGATGATCAAGCATCGAAGCAATGGTGGTCGATTTTCCAGAGCCGGTTGAGCCAACGATCAATATCAAACCGCGTTTTTCCACGATCAATTCGGCCAATACCGAAGGCAGCTTCAAGCTATCGAGCGGCGGGATATTGCCTAAAATATAACGAATCACAATGGAAATCGAAGCCCGTTGCCGGAAAATATTGATACGGAAGTTGCCCAACTGCGCTACGCCAAAAGAGAGATTCATCTCCATCGTCGCTTCAAAAGTTTTGAGCTGATCTGGCGTCATTAACTCAAAAGCGATTTTCTCAATCATCGCCGGGTTCATCTTTTGCTGATTGACCGGAACCGTATTCCCCTGAATTTTGATGTGAATCGGTACGCCAGCCGATATAAAAATATCGGAGGCCATTTTTTCCGCCATCAACTGAAAAAGCTTGTCGAGAATCATCGTTTGTCCGTCGTTGGAAGGGGTCAGAAAAAATATAGGAAAAGGCGAAAGAACAGTATATCAATGCGCGGCGGCGATTCAAACTGATCGCCTTGACCAACAGGAAATCAATCTGAGCGAGGCGACAATTTTTTGCAGATATTGTCGTCATGGCCTGTTGCAGTTGCTGATCGCCAAGCCTTGCGGGACGAACCATTGAGGTGCGTTAAAGTTGGGATATGCACCGTATTGGTTCCCGACTTTTTCATCTATTGGTCTAACACATTGAATTGATATAAAACAGCTCACTGGAACAATTATTGCATTCGATTTCCAGTTACATTTTTTCTGGGGGTCGCATGGAAACTCTGAAATCAGGTGGTGATGTCCTGTTCATTCTGCTGGGCGGCATCATGGTGCTGGCGATGCATTCCGGCTTTGCTTTTCTTGAACTGGGTACGGTACGCAAAAAAAACCAGGTTAATGCGCTGGTCAAAATTCTTGTCGATTTCTCCGTCTCGACGATAGCCTACTTCTTTATCGGATTTACGATAGCTTATGGCGTCGATTTCTTTTCAGGAGCCGAAACCCTGATGCAGAAAAACGGCTTTGAGCTGACCCGTTTCTTCTTCCTACTGACTTTCGCGGCGGCCATTCCCGCGATCATTTCAGGCGGCATCGCCGAGCGCGCAAAATTCAATCCCCAGCTCATTGCCACCTTCATCATTGTCGGCTTCATCTACCCCTTTTTCGAAGGCATCGCTTGGAATCAAGCCTTCGGCATTCAAACTTGGCTAAAAGCCAGCTTTGGCGAAGAGTTCCATGATTTTGCCGGATCAGTGGTCGTGCACACCATGGGGGGCTGGATTGCGCTTCCGGCGGTGCTGTTGCTCGGTGCTCGTCACGGACGCTATAACAAAAATGGCGCGATTTCTGCCCATCCGCCGTCATCCATCCCCTTCCTTGCCTTGGGCGCGTGGATTCTCACCGTCGGCTGGTTTGGGTTCAACGTCATGAGCGCGCAAACACTCGACAAAATTTCCGGACTCGTGGCGCTCAACTCACTCATGGCCATGGTTGGCGGCACACTGATTGCACTCGTGCTAGGCAAGAACGATCCGGGCTTCGTACACAACGGGCCGTTGGCGGGCTTAGTTGCCGTTTGCGCGGGTTCGGACATCATGCATCCCATCGGTGCACTCATTGTTGGCGCGGTGGCTGGCGGTCTCTTTGTGGCGATGTTCACGCTGACACAAAACCGCTGGAAAATTGACGATGTCCTCGGCGTTTGGCCGCTTCACGGCTTATGTGGCGCCTGGGGTGGAATTGCGGCCGGAATTTTCGGGCAAAAAATGCTGGGGGGTGTCGGTGGCGTGGCCTTCATGCCGCAACTGCTCATGACCGCGATGGCGATTGGCATCGCGCTGACCGGGAGTTTCGTCGTCTATGGCCTACTCAAATCGATGCTCGGCCTACGTCTTGATCAAGAAGAAGAATATGACGGCGCCGATCTTTCAATCCACAAAATTTCGGCAACACCGGATCGTGAGGCGAACTGGTGAGTGATGATTGGAAGGAATAAAGTGGATCCCTGAGTCAAGACAATACTGCACTTAGTTTAAGTTGCACATTCGACTTCATTCGCAGCGGGACGGCGCTGCTCCGTTTTTG
>CAIWVX010000482.1 GCA_903916205.1 uncultured beta proteobacterium | reverse complement strand
TCGGGGCGCTTTCTCGACCCGTTTTTGGTGAGCAATGTTTCATCTTGCGCACCTTCCGGCTATCTGCTGGCGAGTCAGCGTAATGGCACTTTGTATGTCGGTGTAACATCAAATCTCGTGCAGCGGATTTGGCCGCACAAGGAAGGTGTCGTTAAAGGCTTTCCCAAAAAGTACGGCGTGAAAACACGGGTTTGGTATGAGCCACACGCAACGATGGAAAGTGCGCTATCGCGTGAAAAGGCGATCAAGGAATGGAAGCGAGCTTGGAAACTGGAACTAATCAAAAAAACGAACCCGGAGTGGCGGGATGGGTATGCAGAGAGGGTTTGACTGGCTAGCGGCGACAAAATTGTGACCCGTTGTATGGAAGATGGCGAGTTCCCGCGCACGGTGTTTCCGCTTTTGGCGCGTGAGCTATTTGAGACGATTCGAGCTGCGCCGTCGCCGGCATGAGCGGGGTTATGGAATGCGTGTAATCCGGTTGAGTGAAGGTGCGCCGACTGTTTTTTTCTCGCGGAAATAGGCTGTCAGCACTTCCAGATCAAGTTCGCTTTCTTGAATTTGTCGGCCTTGAGCAAACACCTTAAAGCCATCCCCCCCTGAAGCCAGATAACTATTCACGGCGACCCGGTAAATTTGCTTGGGATTAAGCGGTTTTCCCTCTAAACGCAGTGACTCCGCGACGATGCGTCCCCCCCGCCCCGGAGCTTCACCTTCGGGCTTGTCGGCATTCCAGAGGTAGCTCAAACCGGCAGAAATTGCGAGCATTCGTCCGCCCTTCGGCTGCGGTTGTTCCCATTGTTGCTCTAGCAATCGCAAAATTTGCGCTCCGCTTAGTTCGAGCGTAATCAGCGTGTTGCTGAACGGATGCACTTGGTACAACTGGCCATAGGTGACGTTCAGCCCTTGATTTAGGTCGGCACGAATTCCGCCATGATTAACAAACGCCATCTGCGCGGCTTTGTTGCCGTAGCCTTCACCCGTCGTGCCAAAAAGATAGGCGTCAGCGATAACATTCCCTAAAGAGCTTTCGCCAGCGCTATTTTTCTGGCGATCCAGCGGGGCCGCCATTTGCGCCACAACGACCCCGGCGCGCTGCTCTGTCAGTTGGGCGTAACGCTGCACCAGCGCTGCCATCTTGGAATCTTTTCGATGTTCGTCATTGACCGCCACATAAGTTTTTGCCGACTTGCTCAGCACCTTTCCGCTGGCTCGATCAACGTCCAGATTAACCCGAGTCACCATGCGCCCATAATGCCCGGCCTGGGTGACGAGTTTGCCATCCGCTCGACGGCAGATATATTCCTGATGCGTATGCCCGGTCATGACCAGTTCGACCGCCGAATCCAGCGCGTCGATAATGCGTAGCGCCGCGCCGTCAAAGCCGGGACAGGTCAAATCGTTAATGCTCTCGGCACGGGTCGCCGCGCCCTGATGTAAGAGCACCACCACGAAGGAGGCACCGGCCTTTTTCAATTCGGGAATCAGGCGATTGATGGTGCTCACTTCATCCTCAAAGCGCAAACCCTCAATGCCTTTAGGCGTAACAACGGCGGGCGTTTCTTTTAGGGTGACGCCAATAAAGCCGATGTTTACGCCGTCAATATTGCGCACCACATAGGGCGGGAATAGCGTCTGACCGGTGCGCTGATCGACCACGTTGGCTGACAGGTAGCGGTATTTTGCTCCTTCAAAACGCCCGTTATTCATGCAGGTATCCTGGCCAATCAGGCCGCGCATGCCATCGACAGACGGCGGGAAACAGCCCCCGTTTTGTAGCCGCAAAATCTCGTCCCGCCCCTTGTCGAATTCGTGATTGCCTACGGTTGACAGCTCAAGTTCGAGCTGATTCAAGGCATCAACCGTCGGCTCATCGTGAAACATCCCGGAGACTTGCGGCGAGGCGCCCACCAGATCACCGGCGGCCACCAGCAGCGTTCGCCCAGGGTTTTCTGCCTTTAAAGCGCCGATCAAGGTGGATAGATAAGCCATCCCGCCCGCTTGAAGCTTGAGCGTTTTGCCGCTCTCGCTGTCCTTGACCGAAACGCTCATCCCCGGCGGCAATAGGTGGCCATGAAAATCGTTAAATCCGATCAAGGAGAGCGTCACGGTTTTCTCAACCGGTGGCCTCCCAAGGCTTGCGCAGGAACCCAGCAAAACACTGGCGAGCACCAGCCCGACGCGCATCCAAGACCGACTGATTTTCAACATATCCACCCTTTGCCGAAGAGAGTATTCCAAGAGTTTTCTATTATCCCGCATTCGCGTGATTAACTGCCCGACATCGAAGATCGAAATATCACCTTATCGGCTATCCCTCCGCCGCCTGTCAGGGGTTGATGATTGTTATACTTCTCCCCCTTGAGTATTTTGCAGCCGAAAGAATCCCCGATGAGTTCCACGTCTTTCCCTCCTGAAATTCTGCGCGATGTCGCTAAACGGCGCACCTTCGCCATTATTTCGCACCCCGATGCGGGCAAAACGACGTTGACCGAAAAACTGCTGCTGTTCGGCGGGGCCATTCAGTTGGCCGGTACGGTCAAGGGTCGCAAGAGCGCACGTCACGCCACGTCGGACTGGATGGAAGTCGAGAAGCAGCGCGGCATTTCGGTGACCAGTTCGGTGATGCAATTTGAGTATCAGGATCACACCGTTAATCTGCTCGACACACCGGGCCACGAAGATTTTTCCGAAGACACGTATCGCGTGCTGACGGCGGTTGATGCGGCGGTGATGGTCATTGATGCCGCCAAAGGCGTTGAGGCCCAGACGATTAAGCTGATCAACGTGTGCCGTATGCGCAATACGCCGATTATCACCTTCGTGAATAAATTTGACCGTGAGGTGCGTGAGCCTTTCGACCTGCTCGAAGAAATTGAATCGGTGCTCAATATCGAATGTGCGCCGATTACTTGGCCGATTGGCATGGGCAAAACGTTTCGCGGGGTGTATCACCTACAAGAAGACAGCCTGCTGCGTTTTTCCCCCCGGCGAAGAGCGGCGCGTCGAATCGGAAAAGCTCGATGGCATTAACAATCCGGTGCTTGATGAACAGTTCCCGCTGGAAGTTGGCAAGCTGCGTGAAGATGTCGAGCTGATTCAGAGCGCCAGCAGCCCGTTTAACTTAGTCGATTTTTTGGCGGGTTTGCAATCGCCGGTGTTTTTCGGTTCCGGGATCAATAATTTTGGTGTGCAAGAAATCCTCAAGGCGCTGATCGACTGGGCTCCGCCACCGCAAGAACGTAACGGCGGTACACGTTGGGTGCAACCGGCTGAAGCCCCGTTCAGCGGTTTTGTGTTCAAGATTCAAGCCAATATGGATCCCAAGCATCGCGACCGTATCGCCTTTTTCCGCGTTTGTTCGGGGCGTTACACCTCGGGCATGAAGGTCAAACATGTGCGCATGGATCGCGAAATGAAGCTGGCGAATGCCCTGACCTTCATGGCGAACGAGCGGGTGTTGATGGAAGACGCGGTGGCTGGCGATATTATCGGCATTCATAACCACGGCCAGTTGCACATTGGTGACACCCTGACCGAAGGCGAAACGCTGGCCTTCAAGGGCATCCCCTATTTTTCGCCAGAACTTTTCCGCGTGGCGCGGCTGCGTGATCCGCTGAAAAGTAAGCAGTTGCAAAAGGGTTTGCAGGAGCTGGGCGAAGAAGGCGCCATCCAAGTTTTCGAGAACCTCGCCAGTGGGGCCATGCTGCTCGGTGCCGTCGGTACGCTGCAATTCGAGGTGGTCGCCCAGCGTCTGCAAACCGAATACAAGGTCGATGCTATTTTTGAATCAGCGGACATTCACACCGCCCGCTGGCTAAGCTTCCCCGACGAGGCCACCCGCCGCAATTTCGAGCGCGAACAACAACACCGCATGGCCAAAGACGTTGATGGCAACCCGGTGTTTCTCGCCAGCACCCGCTACAACCTCGATGTCACGCGCGAAAAGTGGGCCCAGGTCGACTTTCACGATTCCCGAGAACACGGACAAAAAATGGATTAATCGCACACTCTTCTCTTCTTCTCTACGACTCAATTTCTGGAGAGAGAAAGAGCACGGTAAATTTGTTCTACCGCTAACCTTTTGATTTCCCGTCATTCCGGGCTTGAGCCGGAATCCATTTTTGTACGCCCGACAATCTAAACCCCATCACCCCGCAAGACAGGATTTACAGGATGAACAAGATAAAACCCCACATCCTGTAAATCCTGTTCATCCTGTCAAAAACCAAAAAACTACCGCCCGCCATCCACCACCGCCGTCGGGCTGGCCGACACCTTAAACGGCGAAGCCAAACTATCCGACAAGCCCTTGAGTGGCTTCTTACTCATTCCCAGCGCTTGCCCCTTCCCCGAGCGAACACCGGTGTCTTTAATCTCAATCGTGAACATGGGTTATCTCTAAGGTCATCGGGTTGAGGTTTATTGAAAGTTCAAGAGTGATTTGCTATAAAGAGAGGGAGGCGGTTGTTTCCAATGGGAATGGTTAGAGGCGGTTTGAACCGCACCTATGATCCGGTTCGAATCCGGCACCGCCTCATTTCCTAAGTAGCACATATTGAGTGCCATCGACCCGGGCATTGGCGTGCCACCGCACCCCATCCGGCCCGGTAGCGGTAGCAAAGCGCGGCTTAGCCCGCTCCATAATCTCCACGCCTACCGCGTGCAACGCCGGTTGAGGGGTCTCAACGCGATTCAATAACGCCCGCAGCGCCGAGGGAACGCCGGTATCTTTAATCTCAATCGTGAACATGGGTTATCTCTAAGGTCATCGGGTTGAGGTTTATTGAAAATTCAAGAGTGATTTGCTATAAAGAGAGGGAGGCGGTTGTTTCCAATGGGAATGGTTAGGGGTGCTTGCGCTGCTATGATCCGGTTCGAATCCGGCACCGCCTCATTTCCTAAGTAGCACATATTG
>CAIWVX010000481.1 GCA_903916205.1 uncultured beta proteobacterium | reverse complement strand
CTTCGGGGCACTTGAAAAACTGAAAGAACACAGTGCGACTCAGGACGATGCGAGCACCTATCAAACCAGTTTGAGCATCGCAAATCAGAACATAGATACTGTCCTCTCGAAATTACTTTCCCATGCCGCTCCAGGTCTTTCAACCTTCGAATTCCTCCGCCGTACTGAGTTTGAAACCAGCAAAGCTCTGGATCGCATGGAAAGTGAGCTACAAGAACGTTTGCGTAGCATAGCGAGCAATCCAGATGCAGCATTCAACGCGCTCTGGGTTCGTTTAGATCAATTGGGGGCGCGCATAAGCGGCGATGGTTCATCCGCAAACGCTCAGTATCGATTAACCCAAAATGATCTCGAAGCTATTCTTCTCAAGGCGGGAGCGCTGCTGGCTCCTCCCGTGAATATTGCCGAGGTACGCGCATCATTTTCCAATACCTCAGGCATCGGTAGATCATGGCGGCGTGATGTGGCAGGTCAGCAGATACACAATCCGGTGGTGAACGAACTGTTGGCGGCCATCAATGCCGGGAAACGCGCTATCTTGCTCTCTGGTTTGCCTGGTTCGGGAAAAACTTGTGTGATGCTTGAGGTTCAGGAGACCTTGGAGCGACATACCCGCTCAGACATCCTGCCGCTCTTCATTCAGTCGCGCGAATTCGCTGACCTAGCCACGTCACAAGAGCGACAGGCTCTTGGCCTATCTGAACAGTGGGTAAACCAAGCGGCCCGTATGGCCGAAAGCGCGCAGGTAGTTGTAGTCATCGACTCTCTGGATGTGCTGTCTATTGCCCGCGATCATCGCGTACTTAGTTACTTTCTGGCTCAAATAGACCGACTCCTGTTGATTCCAAACGTCAGCGTAATCACCGCTTGCCGTGACTTTGATCGAAAATATGACCGCCGAATTGCAGAAAGAAAATGGGATTGCGAATGCAAGTGTCTTCCCTTGGACTGGGATGGCGACATTGCGCCTTTAATTGAAAAGCTGGGAATTGCATCTGCCAATGTCGATGCCGTTACACGAGAGCTGATTCGAAACCCTCGGGAATTGGCGTTGTTTGTCGAGTTGGCGCAGCAAGAGGGAGGTTTCAGCGTCGTAACCAGCCAAGCGTTGGCACAGCGTTATCTTGATATTATTGTACGGACTAATGCCTCGCTCGGTGATTCTGCAATACAAGCAATTGAAGCCATCGCCGCAGAAATGCTCGAATTGCGTAGCTTGGCCGTACCTCATCAGCGATTTTCTTCCACACAGGAAACTTTGCGAGCACTGTGCAGCCTTAACGTTCTGAAAGAAACTCAGGATGGCAAGCTGACCTTTGGGCATCAAACCCTGCTTGATATCTTGGTCATTAGTGGAGCCTTACGTAACGGCGTTACGCTGAATCAATTTATACGAGGCTTGCCCCCAGTTCCGTTTGTCCGCCCCAGCATCCGTAGCTTCGTTGCACAGTTAGCTTTGGGAGAGCGGCGTGAATTCAGAAAGCAATTACGGACGGTATTGACGGGTAGTGTGGCTTTTCACATTCGGCGCTTAGTTGCCGAGTCGTTTTCCGAACAGATACCTGTGGACGATGACTGGCCCTTGATGCGCGAATTGCGAGAAAAACACCGCGATGTATTTCAGGTGATCTATACGTCGGCCAAGGCGCTTGAGTGGCATCGTTTCTGGCTCAAGTATCTGGTACCTGTTTTGAAGACCGAGCGGGATGCCGAAGGTTATGTTGGGCACGCCTATCAAATCGCGTACTGGAAGAATGAAGATACCCAAGGTGTCTTGTCATTCTGGCAGGAGACACTTTTTTTGGAGTGGATTGATAGCGATCGAATCGCCGAGCAACTTCCGATTTACTTATTTGAAATCACACAGGAAAACTTAGCACTGGTTGTGCCACTGCTCCAGCGGCTACTCAATATGCCGCGTCCCGATCACAGATTCTTAGGGCGTTCCATTGCTCGCTGCGTAAAAGCGGGTGTCGTAGGGGATGAGCTACTTTGGCGCTATATAGCAGGTATGGTGAACGAAAAAGACCTTTTGGAACTCCGGTTCGATAACAAATTGCATTGCCATGCCCATGAATTTGGCGACAGTAGTGGCAACTTTGTTCGTCAACGTATGGAGCAGTCCAGTACATTACTTGAACTGGCCGTGACATCGATTGAGCGCTGGAGTGATGCGCGTGTATTGCGCTACGGGGAAACGCGCATAGGCTACCGATACGAATTTCTGAGAGACATACGCCACGCAGACAACATGGGTGCCCTGCTTGATGCAGTTGAAACATCTATTCTTTACCACGCAAAAACGCATTCGGACTGGTGGAAAAACAACCGTGAACGCCTATGTTTCAATCGCGAAGGTGCCTTGCTCTACTTTGCCATACTGGCTTGTACTGCAACGCCTGAAGCTAATATTGATTTGATAGGTCGCATGTTATGCGATAAAGATATGCTTGAGTCTGAACTGAATTACGGACTGAGTACATTGATTCAGTCGGCATTCATGTTTCTTGAGACTACGGCGCAAGATGCTGTGATGGTGAGCATTTTAGCCACTTGGGATGAGTACGCCTCTGAAGATTCAAAGCGTTTTTGGGTATTGAAGAAACGCACCGAGTTGATCAAAACCATTCCTTGCTACCTCCGTTCTACTGAAGCGCAAGCGGTGATAGATGAGTATGAGAAAAAGGCCGGAGCGTTTGTTCGCCAGCCGGATATTTACTCTCGCGGCGGCATAGTCAGCGCACCGTTTTCATTTGAGACATTTCTCGACACCAGTGATAGTGGCGTTTTGCGCCTATTAGCACACTACAATGGTCATCCAGATTGGCATGGCATAGATGCAGACTTTCTGATCGGTGGTAAGCGCGACGTTGGTATGCAACTTCGAGAAGCTTCCTCTCGTCATCCAACTCGATTCTTGGAACTGTTGCCAACTTACTGGAAGGATATTTCCGAAAGGTTTCGCGATGACATTATGGATGGCGTCACCACATATCTGGCCTATCGCTACGGCAACCGGCAAACGAACGAAAATTGGTTGCCAATTGAAAAACCAGACGCCCCTGTCTTAGTTGACCATATTCTCGATGAACTGGAAAGACATCCGCAACATTGGAAGCTCCGACATTCAGCAGCCAACGCATTGGAGGCGTGTGCCAACATCGTACAAAACTTAGAGGATGCCGAGCGGCTGGTGTTTTTAGCCACAGGCTTTGAGCGGCTAGATGAAGACACTCCAATCAAGAGTGATAATGACAATTTAGTTTCTTTAGGTATCAATATGACCAAAGGAAACGTTGCTGAAGCCTTGATGATTCTGGCGAACAACTTTCGAGAGTTCGACGGTGCATTCCCTGAACTGCTACAACCCGCATTGCGCCGTTTTGCGGGAGACAAACATCCTGCGATTCGCGCCGTGATTCTCCGTTGCCTACCTAATTTGCAAAGCAAGAATTTCAAGCTGGGTTGGGATTTGTTTCATCTTGCTGTGCATGACGCAGAGGGACTTTGGCAAATCGCCGAACCCTGCCTCTATTACGCTTATCGCAATCACTTCGAAGTAGTGAAACCCTTTCTGGCGCGTCTTCGTTTTGAGGGTAAAGGCAAAGACTTGGAAACGTGGGGGCGTATTTCGGCATTGGCTAGTATGGCCCGGCAAATTGACTTTACTGAACTCCTTGGGGATTTAATTGCTCTCGATAACACAGAAGCTTGGCGGGGAGCAGCAACTGTCTGGACAAACGCAGAAAATATACAACAGCATCGGGAACAATGCTTTGCCGGAATGGATGCCGGCTTGAATGCAGGTGGCACACATGCAATGGCTGTTGCCAGACAAATTGACCATATTTTTAAAGACGAGACGGCCCCGACTTCTGTGCCGATTGAGCTCATTCGAGCCTGTTTTTCTGTATTTGAAAACGATGGCGAAAACAAACACAATCCGCTTTTCGACTTTCATAAATGGCTGAATGCAACTGCTCAGAATGATCCAGAGCAAGCTCTGGCTGCGGCAAAAATTTATCTGGCTTACGTCAGCCGTTGCAAATTATCTCTGTATGACTATGAAGATAACCTAACCCAATTAATGACGCGACTTTTCGGTGAGGCAGAAGAACGAGAAGAGTCCGACGGAGGTGCGATGCTAAGAAGCATGGTGGACATACAAGACACGCTATTTTCGCTTGGGGTCAATGGTGTGACAGATTGGTTGAAAGCTGCCGAACGCCCCTGAATTGCCCTAGAGTCTGAGGACGCTCCATAGTTTGAGCTAGCCGCCACGTATTTGTTCAACATGTTAGGCCGATGTCCGATTCGGCAGAACAGTACTCAGATCAAGCACCGCCAGAGCGTCAGCTTGGTTTGAAAGATCAATATTCCCCGGTTAAAACAAATTCATCGTAGATTGAACAAGGTTAACACTGGCAAAGGGTTCAAGGATGGGGTAAACTCGCGCCTTCGCTGCTAACGCAGTAGGGGTGCTTAGCTCAGTTGGTAGAGCGCTAGCCTTACAAGCTGGATGTCGGCGGTTCGAGCCCGTCAGCACCCACCAGACATAAAAAGTTGGTTTACCGGATTTGACCCAAGGTGCACAGAAGATAATTCTGTTGGGTCAAGGTAATCACTTACACAAATTCCAAAATTCAGGTAGTTTTCATTCCGGTTAGCCGTCAGCATCGCGTCGTAGGCTCTGCTTGGAACACTACGCCACGAGTCCAGTGTAAGCCATTTTCGATTACCCAATGGGCACGAGTGGCATGAGTCAATGTCTTGACCGCCTTTACCCCGATTGATCCGATACCGTAGTGAAATTCAGCGTTTTCTTTCTCTCAGGTTCATACCCCTTTGGATCAGGTTACCTTTGGAGCAAAGCGGCACTCAAGGTTACAATGCCTCTCTTTTTCCGAGACAAAATAGATACAAAATCGTTGAGAAACGTTCCGGTTTTGCTGTTTTGAACTCCTCACCCTGACCATCGTCGGTCTATCCTCTGACGCGGGTCTG
>CAIWVX010000480.1 GCA_903916205.1 uncultured beta proteobacterium | reverse complement strand
GAGCTATTACTACGCTAAGTTATCATTTATAAACAGTTAGTTACTATAAAAACAGGCTTTGTCGGCATATGTGTAAATAATCATGTACGGCAACGTCCCGCATTCTTGCAAACAAGCCAAGGATGGAGTTTATTTCTAATTTGCCTCGAACAGAAACATATCAACCCACTACAAATCACATAGAGCCGAATAAAGTGTGTCAGTACGCAAAGCCGAGAGAGCGAACTGCTCGGCCGTCGTTACCCCAGCACTGACGATAAAGTAACGCCGGTCAATGTTCACTTGGCCTTTGATCTCCTGCTCGGACTCGATCATGCCAACGGCAGAGAGTTTCTTCGAGACTTCGCGCATGGGCTTGTCCATCCACGAGACGGGTCACCCACCAGGGCAATTGCACCAAAATAACAATGAGATTGTCGTTGCCCCCATGAAATAGTTTTTTATGGTCAATGAGTTACAAAGAGGCTGTTCACAGGTCGTTGATTTGTGTGGCTTACTGTCTTTTGGGGTGACTCATGGAGACGGGAACGCGGGATGATCTGGGTGGGCGGTTGGCGCTGACGACAGCTTTTTCTGATGTTCCGGATCCGCGCGTGGTGGGGCGGTCAAAATACGATCTCGTTGAGAGGCTGGTGATTTCGGTCTGTGCGCTGGTTTGCGGGATCGAGGATTTTGTGGGAATCGAAAGCTGGAGCAAAGAGCGCATTGACTGGTTGCGGCGCGTGCTGCCGGCCTTGTCGGCGGGTCAAGTGGTTGCGATTGATGGCAAGGCCAGCCGGCGTAGTCGGAAGCAAGGTCTGCCGCCCTTGCATTGGGTGAGTGCCTTCGCCACCGAGGCCCGACTGCTTCTGGGTCAAGACGCCTGTGCCGAGAAATCCAACGAACTGACAGCGATGCCAGTCCTGCTCGAATTCCTGATGCTCAAGGGTGTGATCGTCACCCTCAACACCATGGGCACCCACAGCCACATCGCCCAGGCGATTTTCCACAAAGAGACTGATTACGTCCTGGCGGTGAAGGACAATCAACCCAAGCTGGCCGACTCGATCATGGATTTCTTCGAAATCGGTCAAGCCGCCGGATGGAAGAATGCGCCGCACAGTTTCGTCGAGTCGGCTGAGAAGAATTATGGCCGCCTAAAAGTCAGGCGCGGCTGGGCGTTCTCGCAATTGGACTGTCTGGCTGAGCCGCAGCAATGGCCTAACCTGAAGCGTTTCGGCGTGATCGAGGCGGAGCGCACGATCAATGACAAAACCCGTATCGAACGGCGGCGCTATATCGGCCGTATTGCCCCAGACGCTGGCCTCTTGGCGAATGCGGTTCGTGCCTACTGGGGTATCGAGAATCAGGTGCATTGGTGCCTCGATGTCGCCTTCAAAGAGGATCAGAGGCGGGCTCGAGAGAAAAATGCCGCCGCCAATCTCGCCACACGGCGTCGCTTCGTTCTCAACCGCTTCCGTCTCGATACGACACCGAAGCAGGGCAGCATCTACAATCGCCGAATCTTGGCGGCTTCTTCAGATCGCTAACGCGCTCAACTCTTGGGCCTTTCTGGCATTTGATGCAATTGCCCTAGGTACAACTACAAAGAATTAAAAAATTCACCGCCTCTGAGGCGGGACTCTGATTCGCATCATCAAGTGCTGATTCACATAAAGACCTCTTTCAGTCCGCCTCGCCTATAATCACACTATTCGTCAGGGGGCGAAAGGGACAGTCGGCATTCCATCGAGCATGAGATAATTCCCCTTAACTAGGTTAAAGGATACGTAATGGACGAGAACAAGGCAAAAGCGCTGGCCGTTGCACTGGCAAGATTGCTTCCATATCAGGTCGCTACTATGCTATGGATCGCGATAAACGTTGGCCTCGCATTGAATTAGCCTACAACGCTTTAACGTCAGGG
>CAIWVX010000479.1 GCA_903916205.1 uncultured beta proteobacterium | reverse complement strand
TGGAGAGCTTCTGGCATTCATTGAAAGTTGAAGAAACGCACGGGCAGAACTTCGCCACCCGCGAACAAGCGAAGCGGTGTGTGTTCACTCACATCGAGGGGATGCAACACAACCCGCCTGCACTCAAGCCTCAACAACCTCTCGCCGACAAATTTGAACACGTTTGCCGTGCCAAGCTAAGTGCTGCCGTCAATGACGACAAACCAAGCTTTTACAGCAACAACAGCCAAACCGCTCGGCTGAATAAAAGAACGGCTGAATCCCTCAATGAAAAGGAGGCAAGATCAACCACGCATTAAGCGGGATTTTATTAGCGATCACCGTATGTCCGACGATTGCCCGCGTTACCACCGCTTGGTGTGGGACGGGCTGTTTTTGCGCCATCACGGTAGGGCGTGCGGGCCGGTCCATCGGGTCGAGCCGCGCCCGATTTATTCGCATAGCCTGCGCTGTGTCCTGCGGGTTTTCCGTGGCCGCGATTGTCGCCAGACTTCCAGGCCGGGCGGCTGTTGGGTTTACCGCCGGGGCGAGCATTGCCCGTCGGCGGACGGCGAGTCGGCTCGTGGCCGACAACGATTTCTACCGGAATAATTTGCTTGGTGAAGCGTTCAATTTTGCGCACATTGTGCTGTTCGGCATGGTTAACCAGCGATATGGCCAGACCATTACGCCCGGCGCGACCGGTGCGGCCAATGCGATGCACATAGTCTTCAGCAAATTTCGGCAGATCGTAATTAAAAACGTGAGTGATCGTCGGAACGTCGATGCCGCGTGCGGCAACGTCGGTGGCGACGAGAATTTGAACCTGCCCACGACGCAGCGCGGTGAGCGTGCGGTTACGAGCGCCCTGATGCATGTCGCCATGCAGCGGTGCGGCATTGAAACCGGCGATATTCAGGCGGTCAGAAATCGTGTCCGCGTCACGTTTAGTGGCAGTAAACACAACCGCTTGGTCGATGCTGACATCGCGCAGTAGATGATCAAGCAGACGGTTTTTATGCGACAGATCGTCGACAAAATGCATGCGCTGTTCAATGTTTTCGTGCTTGGCGTGCGAGGCGTCAATTTGAATGACTAGGGCGTCACGCGTAACACTGCGAGCCATCTGACCCACCGTGCCATCAAGCGTGGCAGAGAAAAGCATCGTTTGGCGCACGGCTGGCGTGGCGGCGACAATTTTCTCAATATCCTCAATAAAGCCCATGTCGAGCATACGATCGGCTTCGTCAAGAACGAGAATCTGCAACTTTGAGAAATCAATCTTGCCAGACTCCATATGGTCAATCAGTCGGCCTGGGGTGGCTACCAAAATAGCCGGATTACGCGACAGAAGTTCCATTTGCTTCGGGTAAGGCATCCCGCCAAGAATGGCAACGGCTTTAAGGTGGCGCAGTTGTCCGGCGTATTTATCGGTTGCAGCGGTCACTTGCAGGGCCAGTTCGCGCGTCGGTGTCAAAACCAGCATTTTGGGTTGAGCCGGTTGAAAACGTACGCGATCATTGCGCGAGCGGCCTGTTTGGCGATCCTGATTAGGGCCGCGACGCGGTGCTGTCGGAATAAAGGCCGGACGTTCTTGCAAGGCGAAGCGGTGAAGCGCTGGCAACATGAAGGCGGCTGTTTTTCCAGAGCCCGTTTGCGACGTAACCATCAGATCACGTCCTTGAATAGCGGCGGGAATCGCCTGTGCTTGAACCGGCGTAGGTTCGGTGTAACCCGAATCTGTCAGGGCTTTAAGAAGTGTTTCGTGAAGACCAATTTCTGCAAAAGTCATTAATTTCTTTCGTATGGAACAGCGTTGCACAGTTGAAATAAACGGCGCAAGAGTGCAATAAAATGCAACGCCAACCAACGAAATAGTTTAGAGAAACTCTGCCAGAGCGAGAGAATTCGGTACTTTTCGGCACAAAAGCTTTGTGCCAGGGCGGTGTTCAATGAATCGACACCAAAAGGCAGGAGGGCTTTGAAATGCGGCCAGGTTCGCGAAGCGCGTAATTTGCGCGATACAGCAATGCTTGCCGCAACACACAAGGGGGCGAATTATACTGACTTTCAAACGAGCTGGCGATTTATTTCAGAACAATGTCAAAGATCCAACTCTGCACCGCGAACCCGCAACCACTTCTTGCGTTCCCGATAATCGGGCATCACCTTGTCCACTTCATTCCAGAAGGCATCCGAGTGGTCACGGTGATGAAGGTGACACAATTCATGAACCACGATGTAATCGATGACGGTCAGAGGGGCCATCAGGCATTTCCAATGAAAATGTAGATCACCATTTTTCAGGCATGATGCCCAGCGGTAACCAAGTTCCTTGATCTGAACAGAACCCGCAGAAACGCCGATCTTGCCGGCAAAGTGCGCCACCCGTTTCTTGATTCGGAGCAGCCCCTTGTCGTGGTAGAAGGATTCAAAAGCCTCATGGGCGGCTTTATTGCCACCCGCTTCAACAATTGAACGCAACAAGCAGAAGCGTCCATCTTTAAGCTTGAGAGACTCTTCTTGCTCTCTGACTAATTGCAGTCGATAGCGGCTGCCCAAATACAGAAACGACTCGCCGCTCACCCACTCCCGGTTAACATGCGTGGCATTGAGATCACGCCACTCGGCTAGGTTGCGGTAAATCCACAGCCGTTTGCTGAGAACCGTTTCGTCGGCCTGTTCTGGCGTCATTTTTATCGGTGGACGCACCGTGATCACGCCACTGCGCTCAATTACGATGTCAGTTGTTTGGCGATCCGAACCGGGCAAGAGTTGGTATTCAATATCTCGAATTTGGCGCAGTTGCATTTACGCGCCCCCCGCCCGCACTGCGCGGATCAATTTATCGTGGCGGTTCTTGGCGAGTTTCATGATCTCGACAGCAACACGCTCACGGTTTTTCTTGAGTGCCTCAATGCCCGCTTTGGTGATCTCGGTCTTGATTAGACCTCGAACACGTTTTTGTTTGTCAGGATTCTGCCAGAAGTCGATACTGGTGATGGTTTCTTGCAAAATTTCCACTGTGGTTTCCATCAGTTCCTTGAATTTTTCTTTATCCCCCTCCGTAATGGAAGCGCCGGGGAAGCCAACCTGAACGATGTGTTCGTAGAAGGTCGTGGCCTCTTTGCTCATGCCTTCTTCACCCTTTTGGCGACCCGCAATGGCATCGGTGCGCAATTTTGCCAACTTCTCTGCCAACAGTTCCCATTCGTCGTGATGTTTACTGATCAGGGCATCCACTTTTTCCGAGAGGTTTTTGTAAAAAGCGGGGTCTTCGTCGTGGTGCACCGTGCAGTGCTTGCGGATGGCGTGCTCCATCTCGCTGGCTTTGGCTTCAGCGTTTTTGCCGGCGTGCGCCGCCAGTTTCTCGAGAAAATCATCGGCCAGCAGTTCGACGGGTTCAACCTTGGGATTGATGCCCAGGCTGATTAGGTGTTCATTGATTAGCGCTTTCACTTTCTCACCGGCATTGCCCAAATTGAGGCTGGTGTCTTTATAGCGTTCCTTTGTGACTTGCAGGATGTAGCCGAATCGTTTGGCTGGCACACGGTAGGGCTGGGCCGAGGTATGCGGCAAAATCACGTCCATGCTCATCAGAAATTTCTTCAAATAGACCTCGAAGTCCGCCCGCTGTTTCTCATCCTTTAAGGCTTTGACCGCCTCGTTCACTACGCTCGCCTCGGTCTCCAGATTTGGCAGGTCGCCGGTAACGAAGGCCTTAATATGCTTCACACCCCGCGCCGTGAAATGTTGCAATAGGCGCTGATAGCGCTCTTCCAGCACCGGCAGTTCCGAGGTGATGTTCTGCATCCCATTGTGCAATTCTTGTAATTCATCGCTGGCCGCGTAAAGGGTTAGTGCATCGGTCAGATGGTTGGCTAGTCCGATGTAATCGACGATATAGCCGCGCTGCTTACCTTTTTTGACCCGGTTGGTACGGGCAATTGCCTGCAGCAGGGTGTGCTCGCGCAGTTTTTTGTCGATGTACATGACCTGTTCGATAGGTGCATCGAAACCGGTCAGCAGCATGTCACAAACGATCAGGAAGGCGATGCCGGTGTATTCTTTGTCCGCATCCTCTAAGTCGAAATTGCGGCAGAAGTTGTCGACCGCATTCATTCGTGCGGCCTGTTTGCGGGCGTGCGTGATATAGGCCGCCTCATTGGTACCGTCCGACGAAATCACCACGGCTGTTTTGAGGAAGCGCAGCCGCTTGAGCAAGCTTGTATCCGGCGTGGTCTTGGCCTCTTCCTGCTCAATGCGTTCCGCGAGTGCGGCCTTAATGCCATTTTGGTAGCGAATACAGGCCAGCTTGGAATGGCACACCACCTGCGCCTTGAAACCATTGGGCAGAATGTGGTCAACGTAGTGAGTGACCATATCCTTGGCGATGGCGTTGATGCGATTTTTGGCTTCGAGAATATCGCCTGTTGCGCCATATTTCTTCTTGATCGCCAACAGATCTTCTGCGCTGCGATCCTTGAACAGGTCTTCAAACGCCGTATCGAAGGCGTGCTTTTCATTGAGTGCGCTGTCGGCTGTTTTTCCTTCGTACAAGATCTGTAACGTCGCCCCATCGTTCACCGCGTCCATCAGCCGGTAGGTGTCGATGTACTCGCCGAAGCGCTTGTGGGTTTTCTTCTCGCCATGACGGTCAGTGATCAGTGGCGTGCCGGTAAAGGCCACACGCGTGGCATTCGGGAAAGCTTCAAACAGGTTGTCGCCGAGATCAGAACTCTGCGTACGGTGCGCCTCGTCGATCATCAGGATGATCCGCTCCGACGTATTAACCACCCCGAAGGTTTTGCTCGCCGGCATCGCCAGATAGGTGCCAAGCGCTTCGGCTACCGTGTTGCTCAGGGTCTGCTTGTGCTCCTGGAACTTATGCACCATCACCATGTTGATGTCCGAGCTATCGGTGGACAAATGCTGGCGCAAACCTTGCCGATTCTCGATCACATTCACGCGGCCGCCGATCAGCGTTGCCGTTTCACCCAGTTGTTCTTCAAGATTCTGCCGATCATTAACCAGCACGATCTTGTAGTCAGAAAGATGACGGTTGGTGCGTAACATCCGGGCGAGAAACACCATCGTCAGCGATTTGCCCGAACCCTGGGTATGCCATACCACACCGCTGCGTTCCATCGCCGTGCCGCCCGTCTGCAAGCGCTCGATGATCTTGTTGGCGGCGCGAAATTGCTGGTAGCGGCACACGACTTTCACCCGAGACCCGCCATCGCTATTCATGAACACCGAACTGGTACGCAGGATTTGCAGCAGGTTAGGGCGCGTCAGCATTCCGGCAATGAGCTGCTGCTGGGCATTCAAGCCTTCACGGGCCGCATCATCTTCTGGGTAGAGCGTCTTCCAGGCATAGTAGTGCTCGTTAATCGACGTAATGGTGCCGTAGTCGGCGAGAGTGCCTGTGCTGCGAATCAACAGCAGGTTGCTGTAGAACAGGCGCGGCTCACCTTCCTTCAAACCCGCCGTTTCCGTTTCTGTTGCCTTGCGCCGCCGCATATAACGCTGTAACTGGATAAAGGCTTCGTGCATCGGATTGGCGCAGGTTTCCGAGCCTTTTTTGCACTCGACCACACACAGCGGGATGCCATTCACGAACAGTACAATGTCGGGAATGATGAAGTCTTTAACACTGCCCGGCGTATCGATGCGAAATTGGTTAATGGCGTGGAACTGATTGTTTTCCGGGCTACGAAAATCGATTAGACGCACGACCGGATCGGATTCGCCAGTTAGCTCATTCACCTCGACCTGTGCCTTGAACAGCAAAGCTTGCACGGCTTCGTTAGCTTCCAGCAGCGTGCGGTTTGGCTGGTGCAGCAGTTGGCCGCGCAGGTCTTCCAGCTGCCGGTTGGTCAGCCATTGGCGACCGTCGTCAGTGCGGTTGATTCTGCGTACTGCCCTATCGAACACCTCGGGCAGCAGCCACTGGCGGAAGTGGGCGCGCAAGCTGAGGGTAGCGTCCTGCGGGATGCCCATCCCCTGATCGACTGTCGTCCAGCCCAGCGATTCAAGCTGTTGCAGGAAGGGTTGCTCGACCTCGTTGTATTCGCTCATTGTGTTTTCCCTTCAGCCTGGGACGCTAGCCAGTTTCGGCCCTTGGCGGTCAATCGGTAGCGTTGCAGGCGACTGTTTGGCTGATCGGGCAGCGTCATTTCTAGGCAACCTGCGGCGATGGCCGGCACCATGTAAGCCTTACGAAAGTGATCTGCATTCTTTAGTCCCATGGCCGCCTGAAGCGCTTGACGACGCATTTCACCTTCAACAACCCGAAGCAAGGCCGTGACTTCCATGGCGACTTCCATGGTGACTTCCATGGATGGTGTTTTGCCTTCAGCCTGGGACGCTAGCCATTTTCGGCCCTTGGCGGTCAATCGGTAGCGTTGTAGGCGACTGTTTGGCTGATCGGGCAGCGTCATTTCTAGGCAACCTGCGGCGATGGCCGGCACTATGTAAGCCTTACTAAAGTGGTCTACATTCTTCAGTCCCATGGCCGCCTGAAGCGCTTGACGACGCATTTCACCTTCAACAACCCGAAGCAAGGCCGTGACTTCCATGGTGACTTCCATGGTGACTTCCATGGTGGAGGGGGCGGTGACTTCATCGGTAGGCTGTTTTGCCAGCGGATGAACAGGTAGCCGGATAAGGCAGGCCAGCCGGTTATCGTCGGTTTCAAAACGGGGTGCAGGCGAACCATTGGCGGCCATGCTCCGCAGCATCTTTGGCACGCCCGTTGAGCGGCCTTCGGTCAAGTCGAGTTCTTTCAGAAACTCGCCAATCCGCCGGTTGCGGTAACGGCGGCTAATCGCACGGCCGGCCTCAAAATCCTCGGGCTTGATTGATCGATCCGGCCCCGGAAAGCTCAAAATCACCAACTCATCATGGCTAATACGCACCTCGATGGGTTCGCGCAACTCATAAGCGCGATGATAGACGGCATTGACCAGCGCTTCTTCGATGGCCACGTAGGGGAAGTTCCAAACCCGCGTGGCCTCGGCGCGATCCGGGTGTTTGAGCACGGTCTCAATCAGGTAATTGCGCTCGATGAAGCTCAGCGCATCCCGAGTCATACGCGCCAGCGGCCCTTTGAAAATCTTTTCATCAAAACGGTCGCCGCCCGCCCCCTCAGGAAACCACACCACATCAATCTGCGTATAGGGGAAGAATCGATCCGGTGCTTCGTTGAAAAACAACAGACCAACATTTTTTGGCCACGGCGACTCGCTCGGCCCGCCTACCAGATTCATCTGTCGCCCCAAATCCTCGACCGACATCTCGGACGCCACGTCGGCCAAGCCACTGCCAACCTCGCGCAGATACTCCAGCATCAGTGGTTTGGACAAATCACTGATCTGCGCCTGCGAATTAAAGCGGTCGTCCCACGGTACCTGCGCCGTCAGGCTAAGCAGCTCCTGTTCAGTTTCGCCCTTGGCCTCGACCGTACTGCTGTAACGGCGAATATAGTAATGCCAGGTCTTGTGCTTGGAACTCACCGAAGCTGCCGCCTTGTACGGGCGGTGCATGCCGCCTGGTGCTTGCAGCACAATCAGTTTTCGGCCCTCGACGTCCTGCACACTCAGCGCCGGAAAGTAAGGTGGTTGGATCAACTGACAGAGTGCCAGTAATTTTTGCTGAATCTTGTCGAGCTGATTCTCTGCCAGCCCCACCGGTGGGAACAGCGGTTGACCATGGGCATCGCAATCCTGGCCGATTACCACATAACCACCCCCGAGGTTTTCAAAATCGTTGGCGAAGGCACACAAGGTGCGAATGATGGCATCAGGATTCCAGCCGACCTTGTATTCGATGCGCTCGCCTTCTACCGTGCGTTGGCGCAGCAGATCGTTGAGGTTGATGGGTAGTTTGTTAGCCATTGAACATCAGCGCAATACCCTTGTCCATCACACCGACGGTATTTACCGTGTTGACGAGTGCTTCTGCTTTCGCCTCCAAGAGATTCCCTTGTATATATGTGATCATCAGAAGTACCACCCTCGTTTGGTATGAATCCGCAACCCTAAGCCACGCGCCTGTACTTGCGCTTCAATATGTAATTTTAGCGGGTCAGTGTAACAAACGACACCCATCAGTGCCTCGACCGGAACATACTGATGCATCCATGCTTCAGTTTGGTAACGCTCGATTTTTCGCGGATCGTCGGCGTCACGGCTGAAATCCCGGCGCTGGAAAATCGGCCAGTCAATCTCCGTCAATTGGTTTAGATCGCTGTAGTAATTGACCCATTAATCACTGAGATTGCCACCCGACGGCATATACACCATGCGCCGTGAACGCTTGTCGATCAATTCAGTATTGCCGATGTTCACATAATCAGGGGCCTGCACCGGCGAGTTCTTGCAGTGCAGTCCAGGCTCCAGAATCCACGGCAATGCATCGCGGTGTACGAGGCGAAAGATCAGTGCCTTCTAGGGATTCAGGCGGCCACTGTAGTCAGGCATAGGCGGCCTCCGACTCATCGATTTGCACCTGAACTTTGCCGGTGAGCAGGTCTTGCATCAGGCCGAGTTTTTGTCGGTTGAGTTTTTCTACTTTCCTCTGCTCTGCACGTAACTGAACAAGAATTCCGCTAGCCAAATTGATAATCTGATCTTGCTCTACCAGCGATGGCCATGCAAATCGCAACTGCCCCAAGACGGCACTATTGGCCACTTCACGTCCGCCGCCGGTAACCTTTGCCCTTATCTGCGCCTTCACTCGAAAGTCATCTGACAACTGCATTTGCAAATAATCTGGTCGGGCAACAGATTCGCTGAGAGCTATACGCATCAGGTTAGACGACATGATCCAACCACTTTGTTCTTCGCGTATCACCACGGAGCGGCCCACGTCAGCAACACGGGAGAAAACGACATCACCGGCTCTCAGTTGAAAGTCACTTAGTCGTGCAGCATCCTTGCTGCCGATATACAACAGCCCCTCTTCGATAAAGTCACCTACGCCAAGCGCACCGATGGTGATAACTGGATAGCCTTGTTCTACCCAATGCTCACCTTTTAGCGCGGAGCCAAATGGGCCTGTTCGTATCCAACTGGTTCCTGGGCGCGACTTTTCTGCGAGTCCAGACAACTCCCACTCCTTCGGAATCCACCCAAATGCCGTTTCCTGATACAGCTCTGGCGCTTCGCTGTGTGGTGGGCGCAATTGGCCGTTGGGCAGTACGCCACGGGTGAACAGGTCGTGCATCAGACCGGCCTTGATCTGCTGGTATTTGGCGATCAGGGCTTCGGTTTTTTCGATAGCCGTGTCGGCGGCAGTGAGAATGGAGGCAATTTTTTGTTGCACTGCCTTTGCAGCAGGAAAGCGAACAATATGTTTTTCAAGATCGGAACGGACAATTCCGTTAATGCTGGTGCCTTGATTAAGTTTCTTTAGCTCATCGAGTTCCCGACTAAGCAGGTAGTAAAAAAAAGCTGTTTCCGCCTTCGCTGAATTGATATAGACGCCAGTAATATCTTGGCTGATGGCAATGTCACAAGGAGCGATAGCAAGCTTACCAACGCCTGTGCGAGTAACAACTAAGAGATTGCCTTGCTTAACAACCGAAGTAGCACTACTGCTTATTCCTGCATCCGACACATAACGTCGGAATTCGCCAATGCCGCTTGGCGTAAAATCCGCACCGGTGATCCATGGCGTTTCACCATTCCAATAAGCGGCAATGCCTGTATCGGGAGTGCCTCCATTCACAATGCGAAGGCAAAGAGCACCAAAGCTGGACGCAGCCCAGCCTCCGCCAGCAGTCTCACTCATACCCCAACTCCACCAAATACGCCTGCAACGCTCGCGCCGCCTTATCCCGCCCAGCCTCAATCTGCTTGGCCGTAACCGCATATTTACCCCACAGGTTTTCAATCGCGGCGATGCAAGCCCGTTGGTCGGCGCGCAGGTATTGGCGGTAGCTGTTGAACAACTCTTGGCCCAAGCGTTCAACAATGACCACGCGGGCCTCGTCCTTGCTGATTTTTTGGCGGGCTTTTTCCACCAATTCGTCGCGGCTTTTTTCGGTGGTTTTAATCAGGGCTTTGAGGTTTTTCGCTTCGTCTTCCAGCGCTTTGTGGCGGGCCAGTTGCGCTTCGATGCGTTCGGCTTCACGTTGAAAATTCTGCCAATCGCCCAGACCGGGGTCGCGTTTGGCGAGTTTCATCCTACCTCGGGCTTCTTTCAGGGCGGCCTTGTGCGCTTTGACGTCATCGGCGGGGAGTACGCCGGTGTCGTCGCTGTCTTCAAAATCTTCTTCGCTGGCGGCGGCAAACAGGGCTTGCAACTCAGCCAGTCGGCTGTGCTGTTGCTCCAGTTCGGCTAACACTTCGGGGAACTGGCTTTGCAGAATTTCTTCGTCCGGGATCAGCTCCGGCCCCCAGCCGCTGGCGGCGATGGACTTGAAGTCGGCGGCCAACAGTTTGTAATAGTTGGCAAAGGCTCCGCGCACCTGATAGCGGGTCAGCAAATGCTGTCTGGCAAAGGTGCGCTCGATGCTGTCGAGCAGCGTGGCGCGCATCCGGTAGACGTTGTTGGTTTTGCCGTGCTGATTTTCGGCATCCGGTGCCAGCGCCTCGACAATGGGCAGGTGTTGCTGCCACCAGGTTTCTAGCGCCGTCATGAATTTGCTCTGGCGTTGGATCACGCCGGGGTGGGTGTTGACGTGTTCGGCGATGGCGCGCTTGTCTTGCAGTGCGGTGGCGAAGTCGGCGTAGGGGATTTTTTGATTTTTGTCGGCGCGAGAATCACGGTTGGTAAAGCTGCTGTCGCGCAAACCAGCATAGTTCTGCCAGAAGTGTTCGAGGGCATTGATCTCGCTGACCGGCACACCGCCATGCAGATGGGCGCGTACATCGTGCGGTTCTGGCGGCGGGGCGTTGTCGACATAGCGCCGGATGTTGCAGTTGTAGTCTTCGGCCTTGATTTCACTTAGCGGCACGCGACGAGCGTAGGCCGGAATGTTCTGACCGGCACGGTAGGCATGTACGATCTTGTCGATATCTTCCGGGCGCAGGTGGTTCTGAGCCTTGCCTTCACGGTATTCGCGGTCGGCGTTGATGAACAGCACGCCGCCGTTTTCGCCCAGACGCTCTGCCGTACCGGCCTTGTTGAGCACCAGAATGCAGGCCGGAATGCCGGTGCCGTAAAACAGATTGCTGGGCAGGCCGATCACGGCTTCGAGGTAGCCCTTGTCGATAAAATATTGCCGGGCTTCGCGCTCTTCTCCGCCACGAAACAGCACGCCGTGCGGCATGACCGTGGCGAGTCGTCCATCGGATTTGAGCACGGCGAGCATGTGCTGCACAAACATCAGATCGGCTTTTTTGCCTTTTTCCGGCATCCACACCGGGAAGCGACCGGGGTGCTTGATTTCTTTTTTGATGTAGTTCTGACTGAACGGCGGATTGGCCAGCACGCGGTCAAAGCGCATGAGGTTGCCATCGTCGGCCTGATGCTGCGGCTCGCGCAGGGTGTCCTGCTGGGCGATGACGGCATGTGAAATGCCGTGCAACAACATGTTCATCTTGCAGATCGACCAGGTGGTGCCCATTTTTTCCTGACCGTAAAGCGGCAGATTGGTGGCGTTGGCACCGCATTCGCGTAGGTAATCACGGGCCTGAATCAACATGCCGCCGGAGCCTACAGTCGGGTCGTAAACCGTCATGTTTTCTTTCGGGTCGCAAATTTCGACGCAAATGCGTACCACTTCGGCCGGGGTGTAAAACTCGCCCGCTTTTTTGCCCGCCGAATCGGCAAAGTGCTTGATCAACCATTCGTAGGCGGCACCGAGTAGATCAGGAAATTCAAAATCGTCATCCTTGAGCGGAATTTTCTCGAAGTTTTGGATGAAATTAATCAGCGTGTCGTCGTCTAACGTGTTCTGGCCGATTTTTTTGTTGAAGTTGATGTGTTTGAGCACGTCCTGCAAGGCTTCGGGATTGGCTTCTTCCAAGTCTTCCAGCGCTGTGTTGAGAAGGGTGCCGACGTTTTCTTTGATGTGTTTGAGGGCGGGGTGATTCACTGTCTCGATCTTGCCGTCTTTGTCGGTTTTGTGCTCAGTCCAAGCCTCGTTCCATCGAGCGCGTTCGGGGACAAAGAAATATTTGCCCGAGTATTGATCTTCGTCTTCAAGTAACGCCGAGATGTCGGCTTCATTCAGGCCATCGGCTTGGCCTTGCTGCTTGATCTCTTGACGACGTTGATCGAACAGATCGCTGGCACGCTTGAGGAACAACATGCCAAAGATGTATTCCTTGTATTCGCTGGCATCCATATTGCCGCGCAGATCGTCGCAGGCGGTCAACAACAAGCTGGCGAGACGGGAGAGGGTAAGTTTGGCGCTGGACATGGGTTCCGTTATTTCTGTGTATTGATCAGAGGGCGGCTGTTCGTTTTTTAATCTAGGACGACTAGAAATTTGGTTGCCAGCGGGGTGCGGCGGAGACCGATAACGCAACGCTTCATTAAAATGACACCTGATCGGTTTAATTCGAGAGCGGTAGTGTATCAGTGTGGCACAAGGGCCTCCACTAGTCGATTGCCGCGATCAATAGCGGCTTGGCACTCGCTGGTCGTGGATGCGGCCAGAAAGTTGGTTATGGTTCCAACGAAAAAAACTTCAACAAACAGCGTTGATCAATCGAATCCGCTTTACTTAAAACCGAGCGAACGCCCTGAGCGCCAGCGTGAAAAGATCATCGTTATCAAACCACCATACGCATAAATCGCCAGCATCGGGTCAAGTAGATAATCCCAAAGATTGTTTGACTCAGACCAGCCGACGGCCCAAGCCAGAACGGCAAGGCTGATCGTCGCGGCAACCTGCATTAGGCGTAACGCTGAAGCCGCCAGCGACAGACTCAGCAATGCGCCAAGAAACCAGAAATCGCCATAGCCCCAGCGATAGGGATCATAGGGTGTGACGCCGAGCGCTAGAGGGTAAAGCACGGCGCTAGCCAGAGCCAGCAGCCCTAATCCGCACCAACGTTGAGTGGTATCGAGCGAGGGCAGAATGCTGGCTTGCCGCATTGAGCGGCAACTTAACAGCATCAACGAAGTAACGCTTAAATCACCGACCATGCCGCGCACGTAGGCGGCGGGTGGCAAGCTTGAGAAAGGCACCAGCAACAGCACGAAAACAGCGCTGGAAACCATTGCCAACGTGCGCTGGGGAAAGGGCAAATAGCTAAGCGTCCGTTGGCACAGCAAGGCTAACGCTAAAGCGATGCCTGCCAGACCGGTCAGGTCAGTGAATAGCATCATTGGCGGGTTTCCTTTAAACGCTGTTCGATCCAGCCTCGCGAAAACTCGACGTGTTTGATGAAGCTGCGATTCCAGGTGTAGACCAGTTGAAGATCGCCTTGCGCGGTAAGTATCAAATACGGGTAAGAAAATTCGAAGTTGCAACGTTGCGCAATGCACATGTGTTCGACCGAGGCGTCAGCGAAAGCCTGCGTATTCGCTAGTCTGGCATCTGTCGCTAGGGCTTGTGCCTTTACCTCTTCGGCATAACGGGCGGTGGCGTTTAAACGTTCGCGGGCCGCCACCTGATCTTCCAATACCTGAAGCGTTCGCCAGTGAGTGCCGCCATCGTTCGACGCGACGAGCGAAAGCGCATCGCGACTCCCATCAAGTTCATTGATCACGGCCAGTAAGGAACCGTCAGGCCAAGCGACACCGGATACCGCCGCGTTCGGATTAGCCAGAGTGGTCTGTTCGGCTGGCGTCCAATGTCGACCGGCATCATCGGTGCGGCTGCCAATAACCCGACTCAAGCCCCCCTCGCCATGCCGCATCAGCACCTGTGCGCGTTGTCCATCACGCACCAGCACCACCGGCTGCAAGGCCAGCCGACCATGACTTAGACGCTGCTTATCGAGCACTTTTCCGTGCGTATCCAGCCGCAGCAGTTCGGCAAATTTGCCGATGAACTCGTGGTAAACCGGCAGCCCGATGCTTCCGTCGGCATAGTGAAAAGGCGTGCCTTTGACTAGGGTGCTGATGTTGAGAAACGGCGAAGTAACCAGCCGTTGCGGTGCGCTCCAGGTTTCGCCCTCATCGTTAGAATGTAGCGTGGTGATCGAACTGCCCGCCCAGCCGCCGAGGGAAACGGTTACTACGTAGAGATGCAGCGTGCCATCGGCGGAACGCTCGACTACCGGATTGCCCAGTTTTTTAACGTAGCGCCATAGACTTTGCTGCGCAAGCGGGCGATTGAGCACGCGGGTTTCGGCGCTCCATTGCGCACGGCGCGGGTCAAAAACGGCACTGCGAATTTCAACGTCGGCAGCGCCTTCGCGGCTACCGGAGAACCAAAAAGCCCGCAATCGGCCATCGCCCAGAACGACCAATGAGGGCGCATGACGATGCGGACCGGCGTTGTTGGAAACGAAACGGGTGTTGAAGAATGGCACGGAGCCAGCCTGAGCGGTGATCTCCTGCGGCTGGAAAGAAGCCGCAGCGGGGCGCTGCCAGACTTTGGCGAAAGCGGCAATAAAGGCCACGAGAGTCAGCCCAAGCACCAGCCAACGCCATCGTGCGACCACGATCATGACTTGCCTTTCCCCGGAGATTCAATCAGCCATTCTTTGAGAAAGAGATTCTCGAAAACCTTGCCGCGCAGAATTTCTTTTAATTCTTCTGGACTCTGTCTTCCGCGCAAATCCAGACGCTGAGCAATGATTTTGCAGCCTTTGCAAGGCTCGGCACCCAGCGGCACACGCACCGCAAACAAACGGTAACGCCGGGCCAGATCAGCGACATCCGGCTGTCGTTCTTCACGATAACCGTGAATTTCAGCACCGGGCAACAGAAATTCGTAGAGTTCAAATTTGGCATTGAAATCGTAGGGAACCCAGACGTTTGCTCCGACTAGGTGAGTCTGTACGGTGCGGCTGTAACAGCCCAGTTCACCGTTAAATGGGCGCAGAAAAGCCGCCAGCGAAAGGAACACCAAGAGCACCGTCGTACACGCACCGACTTGTGTCAAAGCCGGGCGAAAAATCGCCAGTAGCGAAAATGTTAGCGTTCCCGCCAGCAACACCCAGTAAAGCGCCGGATATAAATCAACGCCGGGAATGACGCCGATCAAGCGGAACGATAAATAACCCAGCCCGGCCACCACTGCCACCGAAACCACCAGCGTTAGCACAAACCACAGGCGGCTGATGCGTTCCCAACCTAAGGCGCAAAGCACGGCCAGCGCGGGCATGGCGGCCAGCAGATAGCGGCTGGAGCGCTGACTGGGAAGGCTAAACACCACGATCATTACCAGCAACCAGATCCACAACATTTTTTCCGCATCGGAAAGTTGTCCGGGCCGACGCAAGGCATTGAACATCAAGCCCAAGACCGGAAAAGCCAGCAAACCGGCGTTAAGCGGATAACCCAGTGCCAGCACCCAGGCACTCGAAGTTCCCCAGAGCAATTTCGCTAGATAGCTCGGGCTGTGCGGATCGAATTTACCGGCGTTTTCCTTGACCACAAACTCCTGCCAGATTTCCTGCGGATGCGGGTCGAGCACGAACCACAAACTGAAAATCGCCAGCGAAATTACCGCCACCAGCAGCAACTTCCAGAGATCTTCACGGATAAACGGCATGATCCGGTAATTACGCTGACGCCAATACCACAGCGCCAGACACAGCCCGACTGGCAGCAACAAGGCAAAGGATTTATAGAGCAGCCCGATGCCAATAACTACGCCGAGTAGCAGCGGGACGAAACTTGAAGCAAAAGCCGTGGTGCGCCAGTAGAGCAGAATGAAGAAGGGCAAAAAGAGCCAGAACACCTCGGGCGGATTGGTCAGAAAAGGGCGGCCAAAACGATAGGTGCTGAAAAACGCCAGAAAAGCCAGCGCACCGATCAAGCCTTTGCCCGGATCGCGCGCCAGCCGCCAGCCAAGCAGAAAAACCAGCAGCGCGGTCAGCAAAGTATAAATCACGCTGGGATAACGCAGATTCCAGAGCGACCAGTCTGCGCCCCAATGCGTCGAGGCCATACCTTGCCAGAACAACAGCGGCGGCTTGGTATTGCGCATCTCGAACAGCTCGGACTGCAAGGGCAGCATATGCCCCGAAGCGGCGGTCAGACGGGTGATGTGGGCATAAGGAAACTCATCGCCATTCTTCGGGATGTGCTGCCCGTCGAGATCAAAAAAATAGACAAAGACCGCCAGCAGGGTGGCCAATAGCAGAAGCAGCCAAGGCTGGCGGGAATGTTTTATGGCCATATCAGAGCGTGTCAAGAATTCGAAAATCCACCACAGAGGCACAGAGACGCAGAGAAAACGCAGAGGTAAGACCTCGCTCCAAAAGGGTTACTCTGCGAAACCTCTGTGCCTCTGTGGTGAAGGATTATGCTTTTTTTCACAGCCGCTCATTCCTCCGTCTTGGCCGCTGGCGTTTTGCGATGCCGGAAAGTCCACAGGTCGTTGACCATAAAGTTGAAGACGCTGGACAAAACAATGGCTACGGCATTGGCGATTAGGTAATGAAAATAGACCACCAGCAACTTGGTAAACACGATTTGTAGCGCGATGCCAAGCCAGCAAGCCATGGCGTATTGACCAAATTGCCCCAGCCGCGAACGGTGGCGATGCAGATGTTTGCGGTCGTGCCAAGTCCAAGCCCGATTCCAGAGAAAATTATTGACCGTGGCAAATAGGATGGCCATCACCAGCGAAGCGTTGAGTCGCATGCTCTCCGGCTTGATCTGGTTGAACAGATATTCCTGCGCTAAATAGAGCACCCCGAGATTGACGCAGGTGCCAGAAGCACCGACCGTACCGAATTTCAAAAAACGGTGGCGCAGCAGCCATTGCACCCAGGCTAGGGCGTACAAGCGCAGGATCAGATTCATACGCTTGACCCGGAAGGGGAGGGCGGTGAAGCCAGCATCTCCTGCGCCTTGGCTAGCACTTGTTCAGGAGAAATCTGTTTTAGACACTGATTATCGCCATCACAGGGAGAAAGACGGTGGTTGTAGGCCGTCAGGCAGGGCGAACAGGACACCGGCGAATGAAAAAAGAAGGCGTTGGCTGACAAGGAACGGTAAAGCTGGGGCGTTTCCGGGCCGAAAAAGATGATCGAAGGGATCGGAGTCAGCGCGGCAAATTGGCCGGGGCCGCCATCATTGGTAATCAGCAGAGCGGCGCGATGAAACAGCGCCAGCAACTCGCGCACGGTCTTGGTGTAGCCGGTCAGGTCAATGCACAACGGACTCGCACTGGATTTGACCAGCGCTTGCCCGAGCGGGGTATCTTCCTTCATGCCGATCACGCCGACGGCATAACCCTCGGCCAGCAATCCAGCGCAAAGTTTGAGATAAGACTCGAAGGGCCAGGCCCGAATCGGCAACGCTCCCCCACTGGGATAAACCAGCACCAGCCGTTTGACGGCGATGTCCGGAAAATCCTCATGCAGACGCGCGGCAATCCTCGCCAACTCGCCCTCAGCAAAAACCAGAGGCGGCACGTCATTCGGCACCGTCACAGGAAAATCTTTAGCGAGCGGATAAGATTTTGAGTCGAGCGCCGCAACCATCGTCAAAAATTGCAAGGTCAAATGCCGATAAGGGTTGTAAAGCACCGGACGGTTGATGAACGAGCCACGGTAAAGGCCTTCCTGCGTATGGCGATGAAAACCGACATGCAGACGCGCCCCGGAAAGATAGGAAAAAATACTACTGACGCGCGAAAACAACTCGCAGTCGATCACCGCCTCCAGCTTGAGCGCTCGAATGCGGGCAATCACCCGCAGACTATCGGCAACAAAACTCAGCAACGAACAGTCATCCAGCGTCAGCACGTTTTCGCTAGGAACCACGCCAAGCAGGTCAAGCACTTCACGATTCTTGGCGAACAGCATCACATGAATTGAGGCGTCGGGATATTTTTGTTTCAGACGAGCAAACATCGGCTGCGCCAAGACGAGACTGCCCATCTCAGACAACAAAATCACTAGGATGCTTTTCGGCGCAGCGGTAACGGCTGGTTTCGCAAAAAAGCGGTCAACCAGACTGAGCAGGAAACAGATCGGAACCCCGATGAAGCGATCAACGGCACGCTGGAATTTGATGTTCATGTGGTCAACAGCGACGCCAGAAAATTCATGAAGGACAGAACGGCACCGAAGACTCTCGGGCCTTACGAGCAAAGCGCCAAGCGGCCCGTAAACTCGTTGGCGATTATAGGCAAATCATCGAGATGGCGCAATCTTGCCATGTGTGATGTGACCATGACATCGAATAGGGCGTGTGGTCGAACTTAGATTTCAGCCATAAGTGCGCGAAAGGCCGCAATGCGACGGGGGTTGATGTCGCCACTAGCGATGGCTGCTTTTACGGCACAGTCGGGCTCCTGATTATGCTGGCAGTTTCGGAAACGGCACTGACCATTCAATGATCTCAACTCAGGAAATCCGTGTTCGATGTCCTCTTTTGTCAAATGGCGCAGTCCAAATTCTTGTAGGCCGGGTGAGTCGATTAGCGTTGAGTCGGAATCAAGTCGATAAAGTGAGGCGTGCGTTGTCGTGTGTTTTCCGGAGTCGAGTGCTGTAGATATTTCCCGCGTTGGCGCATTGGTTCCGGGGAGCAGAGTATTGGTTAGTGTCGATTTTCCCATGCCTGATTGGCCAATAAAAATACTGGTCTGACCTGAAAGATAAGGCTTCAGAGCTTGGGCATTGGTATGTGCAGAGAGTTGGAGCAGGGGATAGTTCAGTTGCTTGAAAATGGACAGCGTCGCCAGTGCCGCAGGAATCCGCTCAACTCGATCGCACTTATTGAGTACGATTACGGCCTTCATGCCCTGACTCTCTGCCGCCACAAGGCAACGATTGATGAGTTCATCGGAAAAAGAGGGTTCGGTTGCGACGACAATGATGATCTGAGTGACGTTGGCCGCGATTAGTTTTTGTTTGAAATTGTTGGAGCGATAAAGCAGGGTTTTGCGCTCATCAATGTGGGTAATGACGCCCTGGTTTTCACTGCTGCGCTCGATCATCACCTGATCGCCACAAGCGACCTCACTTTTTTTTCCACGCGGAAAACAAAGCAGCGTCTCTCCCCCCGGTAGTTCAACTCGATATTGCCGTCCGTGTGCGGCGATTACGGTTCCCTTGATTCTCATTTGAGGCAACCGGTTCGGCTCCATGACG
>CAIWVX010000478.1 GCA_903916205.1 uncultured beta proteobacterium | reverse complement strand
TTTGTTTGACGAGAAATCGGCGGCTTGATTCGCCCAAGGTGCGAATGACCTGGTACTCGGCTTCGGTGACTTTGAAGCCTTCGACGTAATCCTTGTGATCCGCTTTGGGATTGGGTAGAAAAATCTGCGTGGCGCTTTGTTCAACCATGGCCGCAACATGCGGACTTTTGAGTATCTGAGCCGGTGACTGAGTATCAAAGATACCAAAGCCGTTTTGTTTGCGGATGGTGTATTGCTTGTTTACCGCAAAATCGGTAAATGCCGGGGATTCAAGGCGTTTCCAGAATTCGGCCATGACGTACATGAAGCGTCTGCCGTCGATCAGTGATTCGGTGCAGTGCAAGAGGTAAAGGGTAATGGGGTCGCGGACTTCGGCATCATCCAGAAAGTCGGTGTCGTCAAAGCCGAATAAGGTGCCGTGGGTTAGATCAAGTTTGTCACTGGGGTTGTCAAGCACCCAACCGAGTGCGCCGCCACGGCACCACTTCGCTAAGTGGTCGCGCATACTGCCGCCGGGCGGGCTGTCCGAAGGTAACATTTTGTGCAGTTGCGCGAGGCTGCGCAGAGGCTTTTCTAGTTTGAGCGTTTGCCGAATGCCGTTGGATAACAAGCTATCTTCATGCGGCAAAATGGTGCGCGGAATGAGGGTTTTGATTAAGGTCTCGATGAAACGCAGGTTGGTTTCATTCGGTTCCAGCCAAAACGGATTAAAGCCAGTGGGCTGGCCACGTTTTAAGACGCGGTAGTTACCGCCCAAGGCGCGGATGGCAATCTCGGCGCCGCGGTCTTTGTCAAAAACGACAATCGTCGGTTCGTATTTTAAAGACATGGCGATTAAAAAAAGCTCTAAAACGGTTTTACCTGAACCGGTCATGCCAATGATCGTGGTGTTTGCTGGGGCTTTTTCGTCGGTTGAATCTTTGTCGATCGGGGTGCTGTGCCAGTTGAAGTAATACGGGGCACCGTTCGGTGTTTTAAGGATGGTGGCCGCTTCGCCCCAAGGATTGTTGTCACGTTTGCCACTACCAAAGCCGTGCAGCGAGGAGAGTCCACAAAAATTGCGACTTGTGATTTTTGCGGCGCGTGTGCGGTATTTCCAGTTACCGGGCTGTTGAGCAAACCACGCGGCATCGGCTACAAGGTCAATCATCGCCACTTGAAATCCCACTTCATTCAACGCGGTGCTGGCATAACTCAGGTTCCGCGCGGTTTCGTCTGTTGTTTTACCAAAAACAGCTAAGCTGTAGTGGAATTCTCCCATGACGAATTTGCCGTCGATGAGTTGATCCAGGGCTTCTTCCATTTGTTCAATCTGTGATCCGGCGGCGTCTTCCGTGGCGATCAGTTGGTTACGCTGAATTTCAAGCGCACTCTTAGCGTCGGGTTTGGACAGGATCGAGAAGCTTTGTGTTTCGATGTAGGTAAAAGGCGCGTAAAGAAGGGTGTTGAGAATGCCGCAATGGGAGTGGTCAGAGTAATCCTTGAGGTCAAGCATGGCCCCAAAGAATTGGCTTTCTGGGGTGCGAATTTCAAGTTTTTCGCCGCCGAAAAATAACCGGACGTGCGGCAGGTAATCGCGAGCTGAACATTTTTGCAAGGCGATTTTGCGCCAGACGCCGTTAAGTAAAAAAGCGTAAAAGGTTAAAGGTTCGGAAATAGGCAGCTCCCGGGTCGGATCGGTTGGACTTTTTCCGGCAACGACCGTGAGGACTGTGGGTTCGTATTTATTCAGTCCAGCCTCGACTTGATAGCTTAATTCGCCCATCACCTTGAGGGCGTCGCGTTCATCCTGTTTAATTTGATTCGCACTGCGTGTTGTGCTGCCGGATAAAAAACGCAGAAAGGGATTGCTGGCGATTTTGGCGAGGTGAGGCTTATAGACCAAGGTGAAATACGTTTCATTGATCATCATCCGGTACCCAGAAAAACTGGCGTAATAACGTTCAGTGATGCTTTGGGCAAAGGCGTTGTCGTAACCGGCCTCAAGATGATCAGAAAACTCGCGCCGGACGCGGTGAGTCCAGAGGGCGACTTCACCGAGACCACGAATCATTTGGTTAAGCGCATCATGACGAACGCGCAAATCATCGGCATCGGTCGTTTCAAACGGAATGCCTTCGATTCGCCAGGTCGTGCAGTACGCCCCGTCAATGGTCTTGATCACGGTAGGGCTGACATGCCCGGAGTACGGGACAAAATCACCGAGATAGATCTCACGCGAGGCTTCTTTGGCGTACTTAACGTTCATTGCGTCCCTTCTTCGGGTGGATTAGGCTTTTCTTCGCCCCTAAATGAGTCTGGGGGCGATCTTTGGCCTAACCCGATAGGTTGCCCTTGGTCGGCTTCTAAAAACACGTCTAAAGCGTTTTGTGTCGGTTGGCCGCGCGGTGGTGGCTCAGGCGCTGATGTTGCGGCGGAACGGAATTCTTGCAACTTCTTAAATAAAACCGTTTCTTGAAAAGACGTTGAAACGACGTTTTGCGGCGGCGGCGTTGCTCTCCCCTGCTGTGCCGTCACCTTTAGCTCCATAGCGCGACGGCGGGCGGTGTAGTTTTCGTGGGCTTCGCGTGCGGCCAAAACACCAATGGCTCGGTCAGGGATGAACTGACCGAGTTGCTCACGACGTAATAAGCCTTTGATATACGCCACCGGATTACGGATGGCGCCGCCGATGCTGGCCCCAGCGAGTTCATCAAGGAGAAGTTGCGGCTGCAGTGAAGCCGACAACACGGCCAAGAGAGGAATTTGCTGAAGGGTATGGATACAAGTGGGCCAGATTAAAGGCTGTGTTAAAGGCGGTGCGATGGTTTGCATCGTGAGCTCCTTGGCGTGTTGTTGCGGGAAACAAGGGGG
>CAIWVX010000477.1 GCA_903916205.1 uncultured beta proteobacterium | reverse complement strand
GTTCGAACCAGTTGACTGAATTCCAGATTGAAACGACAGAAGGCACGGCAGGAAAATCATCATTCGGCGCAAAACAACGCACCCGAAGACGCCAGTTATTGGCCATCGAAATGAGATGACTGACCGCAGCAAAGCGCTTTCCAGCCCATTCGCCATTTTTGTACGTTGAGTAATCGACCCCGCAAAGGTCGATCAATTGCTCAAAATACAACTCAGGCTCATCACGCAGCGTTTGCATAACGTCGACATAATCATTGACATCAACATCAAGGGTGATTTCACCAAGAGCGAGCTGCAGGGACGCAATTCGCTCTCCGAGATGGTTTTGCAGGTTCTGGCTAAGCGCTTCAAGCTTGGCGGACATGACGAACTCTCGGTTGGTTTAACGGGCGATGGTACTGGTACGACGAATTTTTTTTTGCAACTGAATCAAGCCATAAATCAGCGCTTCAGCCGTCGGGGGGCAACCCGGAACATAAATATCGACAGGAACGATGCGATCACAACCGCGCACAACCGAATAAGAATAGTGGTAATAGCCGCCACCATTAGCGCAAGACCCCATCGAGATCACCCAACGCGGCTCGGCCATCTGATCGTAAACTTTGCGCATGGCCGGTGCCATTTTATTTGTCAGCGTTCCCGCAACAATCATCACGTCAGATTGCCTCGGGCTCGGACGAAAAACGATACCAAAACGATCCAGATCGTAACGCGAACAACCCGCATGAATCATTTCAATGGCACAACAGGCCAAGCCAAAGGTCATCGGCCACATCGAACCGGTGCGGACATAATTAATCAGCTTGTCCGCCGTCGTAGTGACAAAACCTTCTTGGAGAATGCCCTCAATACCCATCAATCACTCCCAATCCAGCGCCCCTTTAACCCAAGCATAAACATAGCCAACAACGAGTATGCTGATAAAAACGATCATCTCGATAAAGCCAAACCACTTGATTGAGTCGGTCTGAACGATTTCTTTGAATATCGTCGCCCAAGGTACGAGAAAAGCCACTTCAAGGTCGAACAAAATAAACAGGATTGAAATCAGGTAATAGCGCACATCGAACTTCATGCGCGCATCTTCGAAAGCCTCGAATCCGCACTCGTAAGGGGAGAGTTTTTCGCTATCCGGGCGATGCGGCCCCAGCACCCGACCCGCAATCAGCGGCGCGACGCCAAAGACAAGGCCAATCAGGATGAAGACGAATACCGGGAAGTAGTTTTCAAGCATGATCCGCCACGTAATTGCTTATATTCAGATCCGAGCTACCGAAAAAGGCAACTCCTCTTGGTGCCGACGATGAGACTCGAACTCATACGACCTAAGTCACTACCCCCTCAAGATAGCGTGTCTACCAATTTCACCACGTCGGCACTACACCACTCGAGCAAGAGGGATTCAACCGAGGAAAACAGCATCCTACCCTTGCCTTACAACTCATTTACTTCGGAATATCATTCGCTCGAGAGCCCGAATCAGCAGGGCCCGAAGGCTTTTCAGATCCAGCTGTGGACGGCATCTCAAGAGGCGTTGATTTTACCGCATCCTGCATCACACTACCAGTCGTTCTTGTCTTATTAGAAGCAATGTAAGCCAAGGTGAGACTGGTAGCGAAAAACACAACCGCCAACACCGCCGTTGTACGGCTAAGAAAATTGGCCGACCCAGTAGCGCCAAACAAACTGCCAGACGCACCGCTACCAAAAGCGGCCCCCATATCCGCACCTTTACCGTGCTGAACCAAAACAAGACCGATGACACCTATCGCCGACAGGAGATGAACCAGCAAGATGACAGAAAACAAATAATCCATAAGGTCTCTTTAGTTAACCGCAGCGCTACAAATCGCCAAGAAATCAGTCGCCACCAAGGAGGCACCACCAATCAGCCCGCCATCAATATCCGGCATACCGAACAACTCGATGGCATTGGCTGGCTTGACACTGCCGCCGTACAAAATTTGCAGCCCTTCAGCCACTTTAGCGTCGGCACGCGCCACCAAAGCACGGATCGCCGCATGAACTTCCTGCGCCTGATCCGAAGTCGCCGTGCGCCCCGTCCCAATGGCCCAAACAGGCTCATAAGCCACAACAGCGCTGGAAAACGCAGCCACCCCCACACGCTCCAAAACCGCATTCATTTGTGCAGAAACCACCTCAACCGTTTGCCCCGATTCACGTTGCGCCAAGGTTTCTCCAACGCAAAGAACCGGGCGCAAACCACTCGCCAGAGCCGCAGCAAACTTATCGGCAACAAGCTTATCGGATTCGCCATAAATGGCACGGCGTTCGGAATGCCCAACGAGCACATAACGGCAAGAAAAGTCCTGCAACATAGCCGCACTCACTTCACCCGTAAAAGCGCCCTGAGCCTGTTCGCTCAAATTTTGCGCCCCCCAAGCCACAGAAGATCCCGTCAGCACAGATTGCGCTTGAGCCAGATAAGGAAATGGGACACAAACCGCCACGCCCACACCACGCAACTTCGCAACGCCCGCAACGACATCCTGGAGCAATTGCAGATTAGTCTTGAGACTACCGAACATCTTCCAATTACCGGCGACTAGCTTTTGGCGCATGACTCACCCCGAAAAAAGGGGGGATTATAGCCAAGCCAAGCCATTCTGGTCAATAAAAGGGTGCAATCGAAAGTCAGCTTCCCTCCGTTTTTCGCCTGCAAAAGGGCGGGGTCATGCGACCCGTTTTCGCTAATGAAGAGGCGCGTAGCCAACGTCTGATGCACCGAGCGGAAGGTGCGCAAGATGAAGCCTTGCACACCCGGACTGGATTGTCGGCACTCTTGGCAATGGCCGCTCTGCACGACATTGCAGCTGACACAGCGCAGCTTTGCCATGAGTTTGGATGTGAAGCGGGTTGGACCCGCGCCGGAATGACCTGATTAGCTCTAGGGAACAAAACCAGTCCCGACTAACGAATGAGGTTCCGGTGCGCGTCTTTCATCAGGGTCTGGGTAAAACCCAACACGCCCCGGAGGAAGTCCTCTTGGGGGATGACCGGTTGTCGTTTCGCAGTCCTTCACCTTCTTGCTCAACAAACGTAGTGAAACAGAAATCAGATCAGGAAAAAAATGATGAACTAAAAAAACATCACATGCACTTGCGAAATCGGTGAAGCCCTCGTAGTCAAAGGTGAGTGGTGCGCCGCTTGCGGCGCGTCCTTTCAACCGCAGGGTTGGGCATGGGTGCAAATTTGAAGCCCGCTTCTAATAACGCTACTTCTGAACTCTTGCAGTCTTCATAAATGGCTCGAAGGTCGTAATCAAATTTTGCTGCATGAGCCTCGCGTACAGCACGCACTTCAGCAACAATTTCGTCATTCAGCATTGTCATCTCCTAATAGCTCTTCGGGGGTACAAATAAATGGCAAGCTCCAGCCAATTTCTTCCAAATAGTCCTCAATGTCTCTTTGAATAAACGGATTAGCAATGTGTTTGCAATTCCATGTCAGTAGATAATCAATTTCTGCAACTGTGGCGATTGCAATGTGAAGTGCATCTTCCGCCGCTTTCCTTGGAACAATACACTTGCGAACCAATGCCTCCGCAATTTCCAAAGACGCTTCAGTTACTTGAAGAAGCGGAATGTGTTCCAAAACGGCAAGCCTCTTATTTGCGGCCTCTTCGTTGCCAGCTTGGCATTCACCGACTACTCGCACCGATACAAATAAATCGTATTGATTCCGCGTATCCCACCATTCTTGTGTGATCTGCTGATGCGCCGCCCCAACAATGGTCTTGCTGGGGCGGGCAGTCAAATAGCTTATGACCGAAGGTTCAAGATAGACTTTAGGCTTCATACGATCATTTTACTCCTTGTCGCCCTCAACCCCACTAACGCTAACGACTCAGTTTTTTGTGGGTGCGCAAAGCTTCATCTTGCGCACGCGGATGCACCGAGCGGAAGGTGCGCAAGATGAAGCCTTGCACACCCTTGGACTGACTTGACAGACGGGTTAGCCTTACATTTTCGCAACATTGATACCTTCTACAAAGCTTCGTGCTGCTGTTTCAATTTGATTGTCGGTTGTCTTTCCTCGGTGAGAATACGCAGCAAAAAAGCCAAGCTGATGTTGTGCTGGATGACGACAGTAGAGTGAAATCACCTGTAATTTGAGTTGCTCT
>CAIWVX010000476.1 GCA_903916205.1 uncultured beta proteobacterium | reverse complement strand
GTAAGCCGCCATTGAAAGGTCGACTAAAGACACCATCGCCGCAGCGATTAGAATAAATACCGGAATACGGATTTCGTGGGGGATGAAATTACGTAGACACGCCACGACAAAACCCGACAAAGACATGACGATAATGGTCGCCATCGACATCATGAAACCATTGACCAAGCTGGTTGTTATAGCCAGCGTCGGACACATGCCGAGCATCTGAATTAGGCTGGAGTTCTGTGTCCAAGCCCCGTTGGTGAAAATCGTTTTTGTTTCTTTCCAGCTAATCATGATCTGTCTCGCTTACTTGGCTGCATAGAGTTCGGCACGGTGCTCGGCGACATAGTTCAATGTTTTGTTGACCGCCTTGATGACGGCACGCGGACTGATCGTCGCACCCGCCACGGAGTCGAAACGTCCACCATCTTTTTTAACTTTCCAGTCGCGATCTGGACGGTTTTCAAGCGACAGGCCATCAAATTGGCTTATCCACGGACGCTCTTTGTTTTTATCTTTTTGCGGTTCAATGTAGTCACCGAGTCCGGGAGTTTCTCGGTGTTCTGTCACCCGCACACCGGTCAAGGAGCCATCCGCCTGAACGCCAATCAATAGGCGAATTTTGCCGCTATAACCGTCAGCCGCAACGGCTTCAAGCACCAGTGCGGCGGGTTGGCCGCCTTGGCGTCCGCGATAGACGGTCGAAACATCGTCAAGACCCAAGGCCGGAGTCGCGGGTAATTCGAGCGTGTCGTTCAATAAATCGTTGTCGTAACGGTCGGCGGGCAGGACGTCTCCGATTGAGCGCATTGTTTTCATCACGGCATAGGCGTCAATCGCCGGTTTGGTGAGCTGATAAACACCCGCGAGCGCGGCGGTGAAACTGACGGTGAATAAAAAGAGAATGATGGCGGTGCGAGTCGCCATTTTGGTCGCAGTAAAAGGCTTGGCGTGCGACATTATTTGTCCTTCATGCCGAAGATGGGAGGCTGGGTATACATATCAATCAGCGGCACGCAGAGGTTCAGGAGCAATACGGCGAACGCCACGCCGTCGGGATAACCGCCAAAGACACGGATCAGGTAAGCCAGCACGCCAGCGGACAGGCCGAAGATCAGTTTGCCTTTGAAGGTAGTGCAGCCGGAGACCGGATCGGTGACGATAAAGAAGGCCCCGAGCATACTGCCGCCGGAGAAAAGATGGAACAGCGGGCTGGCGAATTGGGTCGGATTCCACAACCAGAGGGCGGAGGCAAAGAGCGCGATGCCGACGATGAACCCGGCGGACACATGCCAACTGATGATTTTGCGATGCCATAGCCACAGGCCGCCGAGAAGATAACCCACGCTGACCCATTCCCAGCCACGACCGGCCATATGGCCGAACGTCGCGGCATCCGCGAGGACCGCCGCCACCGTGGTACGACCTTCGCCAAGTTTGAGGGCCGTTTTCAGCGCGTCGAGCGGGGTCGCGCCGCTGAGGGTGTCCATACGCGGCATGAAGCCAAAAACTACGGCCAACTGATCGCTCAGGCTGGAATGCAGATCGACCGGTGGCCACTGCGACATCTGTGCCGGGAAAGAAACGATGCAGATGGCAAAGGCGATCATCGCCGGGTTAAAGGGGTTCTGGCCGAGTCCGCCATAAAGGTGTTTGGCGATCACCATGGCGAAGGCCACGCCGACGATAATCAACCACCACGGGGCCAGCGGCGGAAAGGCTAAAGCAATCAGCCAGGCGGTGACAACTGCGCTGCCGTCAGTAAGGAAAAGTTCGACCGGTTTTTTCAGTAATTTCAGCATGAAAAATTCGGCCAGTAGCGCGGTGATCGTGGCTAGCGCAAGTTGCAGCAGGATGGCCGATCCGGCCAACCAGACATAGGTCGCAATGCCCGGCAAGAGGGCGATCAACACCTGCACCATGACGCGCTGGACGCTGATGTTCTGGCTGAGATAAGGCGGGGTGGTGAAGTTCATACGTTTATTGGGTCTCTGCGTCGTGGGTGCCGGATTCCAGCACGTTGCGGCGGGCGTCGATCGCGGCAATTTCTTGGCGCTGGGCTGCGGTCAGTGTGTCGGTGTTTTTGGGCTGTATGTTTTCTCGCTGCAAGCGAGCGCGTTCGATGGCCGCAGCGATGGCGGCTTTTTTGGCGGCATCGGCTTCATCGGGTAAGGTTGTGGTCACCGCATCCGCCGGTAGAACTTGCTTTTCAGCCGCTTTGGCGGCGGCGGCTTTGGCTAGACGCTCAGCTTTTTCAGCCTTTTCGCGTTCGTCGCGCTCGTTGCGGAATTCAAAACGTGTTTTGGCCGCATCGGCCTTGTTTTTTTCGCGCTCGCGAGCCCATATTTCACTTTTGGCAAAACGGAAATATTGAACCAGTGGAATGTGCGAGGGGCAAACATAGCTACAGCAACCACATTCGATGCAATCGAAAAGTTTGTATTCTTGAGTTTTACCGAAATTTTTGGCGCGTGAGAACCAGTACATCTCGAACGGTTGCAGTTCGTGCGGGCAAACGTCAGCGCAGGCACCGCAGCGGATACACGGCATTTCAGGGGGCGGCGGCGGAAACAGCGCGGGAGAACCGGCTATAAGGCAATTGCTGGCTTTGACCATCGGGGCATCAAGGCTGGGGATTTCAAAACCCATCATCGGGCCACCCATTAGATAACCGTTGGTATCTAGCTTAGGTTGACCGAGGGCCAAAATGTCCCGAAGTGGGGTGCCGAGCAATGCTTCCCAATTGCCCGGTTTTTCGACGTTGCCGGTGACCGTGATGAGGCGTGAAATAACCGGCTCACCAAACGCCAACGCCCGCCAAGCGGTGTAGGCGGTAGCGACGTTGAGACACTGTACGCCCATCTCGGGCGAGCGCTTGTTCGCCGAGACTTCCTTACCGGTTAAAACGCGAATCAACTGCTTGGCCCCCCCCGCCGGATAGCGGGTCGGGACGGCAATAACTGCAAAATTTTGGCCCAGTTTTTCGACCGCCAGCTTCATCGCCGCAATGGCTTCAGGCTTGTTGTCCTCGATCCCGATGAGCACTCTTTTGGCGTCGAGCAGGTCGCGAAAAATAGCCGTGCCGTGCACAATGCCTTCGGCACGTTCGCGCATCAGCATGTCATCGCAGGTCATAAATGGTTCGCATTCGGCCCCATTGATGACCAACTCTTCCATCGGGACAGATTTTGCCGGGGAGAGTTTGGCATGGCTAGGAAACACCGCACCGCCGAGGCCAACGACACCGGCGTCGCGTAGCAATTCGCGGACGCGTTCTGGGGTTAGCGTCTTGTAATCCACCGGTCGGCGCTCGATCCATTCGTCGTGGCCGTCGGGTTCGATAATCACCGATAGCGTTGATAGCCCGGAAGGGTGCGCGGCGATGCGTTCTTCAACGGCCAGCACCGTTCCTGAGGTTGGCGCGTGAACTGCGGCGGAAACCCATTTATCCGGGTCGCCAATACGCTGGCCTTTGAGGACGTGATCTCCCGCTTGAACCAGTGGGTGTGGTATGCCGCCAATACTCTGATGCAGCGGGACAATCAATAGCGCAGGCAAGGGCGCGACGGCAATCGGCGTCTGCACCGATGGCGTTTTATTGGAGTCTGGCTTGACTCCGCCCTTAAATTTGAAAAGTTGCTTGAGCATTCGGGTTCTTTTGATTAACGGAGAGTCAGGCAACGCGTTTGATTTCAACCACCGGATAACGCCATTTCCAGTTTTCAAGGTTTTCGGTGAGCACTTCCATGTGGATACATTCCACTGGGCAGGGGGCGATGCACAATTCACAACCCGTACACAGCGCTCCAATAATCGTGTGCATCTGTTTTGCCGCACCAACGATGGCATCTACCGGACACGCTTGAATACACAGCGTGCAACCAATACAAGTTTGCTCGTTGATCAAAGCGACTTGTTTGGGCTTTTCTTCGGCATCGAGCGGTTTGACTTCGCGCCCCAACAGATCAGCCAATTTGCGCACGCCTTCTTGGCCTCCGGGCGGGCACAAATTGATTTCGGCTTCACCGCTGGAAATAGCCTCGGCATACGGCCGGCAACCTGGGTAGCCACATTGGCCGCATTGCGTTTGCGGCAGGACGCTTTCGATTTTTTCAACCAGCGGATCCCCTTCAACCTTGAACTTGATTGAAGCCCAACCGAGCGTGGCGCCAAGGACAACGGCACCGAGCGCCATAATGAGAATCGCGGTCATCATTATTGGTACTTGTCCAAGCCGGAAAACCCCATAAAGGCCAGGCTCATCAAGCCACCCGTGATCAATGCAATGGCGGTTCCTTTGAAATAGAGCGGCACATCAGCGCCTTCGATGCGTTCGCGGATTCCGGCAAAAAGAATCAGGGCCAGCGAGAAACCGACCGAACTACCAAAACCAAAGAGCAGGGATTCCATAAAGTTATATTTGCTGCCAAGCGCCAGCAAAGGAACGCCCAGCACGGCGCAGTTGGTGGTGATCAGTGGCAGATAGATGCCGAGTACCTGATGCAGTATCGGGCTGGTCTTTTTTAAGATCAACTCAGTGAGCTGAACAACGGCGGCAATCGTGACAATGAAAGAAACCGTACGCAGATACGTCAAATCGAAAGGTCGCAGCAAGTAGGCGTCAATAATGTAGCTCGCGCCCGTGCCGATGGTCAGCACGAAGGTGGTTGCCGCGCCCATGCCAAAAGCTGTTTCCAATTTTTTGGAAACGCCCATAAAAGGGCACAGGCCAAGAATTCTCACTAGGACGACGTTGTTAACAAGGACAGCGCCGACAATGATGAATAGGTAGTGGGTCATGGTTTGAGCAACAAAGCGGGGATTTGAGGCGGCAGAGACTGGGACGGCGATTATCACATTTTGCTGATAATCGTTCAACCATACTTGTTCAATGGGGAATGTGCCTGAAGAGCATAAATTACAGGAGAAGGGGTGAGTGGGTGAATCATCCTTGCATAGAATGAAATCGGACAGATGACTTGCGCTCTCTATGGGCTATAAAAACATGGGCTATAAAAACCACTTGCGTCAACTAAAATGCGCTACTAGAATTAGTGGCAAATTGC
>CAIWVX010000475.1 GCA_903916205.1 uncultured beta proteobacterium | reverse complement strand
GGACGCAGAACGCGCCCTGTTCTACACGCAGAAGAATCCCAAGCGCGGATTCACTGCCAATACGCTCTCGCAGCTTTTTCTGACGCTGTATGCCAATGTTGGGCTGGAAGGTGCGAGCAGCCATAGCGGCAGGCGTAGCTGTTTGACGGCGATGGCGAACAAGGGCACTGCCATTCACATTCTGAAAGTTCTTGCTGGTCATCGGAACATCAGCACCACCGCAGAATATCTTTACAGCAGCCCCACGCAGTTGAAGGCGGCGATTGAGTTGGTTTAAGCCTTCTTCTTCCGCTCGCCCACATTGCTTACTACGCGCCCTGTGTAGCCAATTTCTACGGTGGTCTTGCTTAAGTCAACATGCAAATCGGGGCATTGCTTCTTTAGCTTCTGTCCATACCAGAGCACTTGAACATGGACGAACTTCCAAAGCTTTCTATCCAAGTTATCCGACTGGTAGTCCGCAAGGGCGAATGTTCCGCTGATAACGGCTTCTCTGTATTTTGCGCCGCCGTCTTTGACATGAATAACCCGCGCATTTCTGACAGGCTCTGTCTTTAGCTGTATTGCTAAAGGCCCTCTGCGCGGTGGTTCAAAATTGTCCATACCCCACGAAGGCGCATTCAGGTAAAAGGCATGCATGTAAACTCCTTTGCAGTTTTGCTGATGGAATTGGCATGATATGTTAGTGGGCAGCGACCCTCTAAGGTAGGAGCGCGTTTTATTGGCATGTCGTTTAACACGACTGTCTCAATCGCTGTTTGGAAACTCCCCTTTGGCGGTGTTGGCGACGATGCGTTTAGCTTGCCTGAAATAGCGGCTCACCGTTGCCGTCATCACATTGCGCTTGTCCATCGCCTCGTTAATGTCGTCCTTGCTGTCGGGCGTTGCGTCCTCAACCAATTTCAAGTCCGCGCCAATTTTGGCGAGCGTTCGTTTGTCATCCCCTCGCTTTTTTGCCATCACCGCGTCATAGACGGCAAGTTGTTTGCGCAGGGTTTCCACGGTAACGTTGCGATGCAAGGGGTAACTGGCTGTACTTCCTCCCTTTTTGCTCATTGCCTTGCGCCCCCGTTCGCCCCTATGCCGCTGCTTTAACAATCGGGCGAAGAATCCCTGCAAGTAGCGTTTGGGCAAGTCCAGCGGTACTGCGACCACCATTACGTGGTCTTTTGTCCAACTGCTGTCCCATTCGCGCGGGTCATTCAGTTCTGCCAGAAATACGGGCTTGCGCTTTTCGGCGAACAGGTGGTAGCCGTGTTCGCGCCACCAGTCTTTGAAAGTGTCGTTTGAAACGTCACCAAAGTGCGCGTATAGCCCAGCCAACTCCCCGCCGCCGCCATCCCTGCAGCAGGCAGCGTAGCCCTCATTTCGGCGCAAAAACTCCCACCAGTAGTAGTACTGGCTATCCGACTGCGTGCCAGTCAGAGAAGCCTCCTTGCCGCGCCCCCAAGTTGGGTGATCGCCTTTGAAAACTATGCCCATAAAGTATTAACAAAGTAATTGTATCAATATTGTGGCCGACGGAGCGAACGTGCATGGATTTGGCCGGTTTGAATTTGCTGATGGATTCGGCGACCAATTGAGGGATCATGCCGGGCCAGCGGCGCGAGATGTGACCCATCAGAGCTCGATCTGATCCTTGGAGCGGTAGC
>CAIWVX010000474.1 GCA_903916205.1 uncultured beta proteobacterium | reverse complement strand
CAGGTCTGTCGCTTGTTTGGCCTGAACCAGTTTTGCGCGTAGGGTGGACGGAGCGATCATATAACCAAGGCGCAGACCTGGGGCCAGTACCTTCGAGAACGATCCCATATAGACAGTGCGCTCCGGTGCCATTGAGCGTATTGAAGGGGGTGTCGCACCATCGTAAGACAGTGCGCCATAAGGATCATCTTCAAGAATCAGCAGATCAAGGGCACGCGCCCGTTCGACGAGGTGAATACGGCGATCTTCTGGCAATAAGCGACCGGTCGGATTTTGAAAATTAGGTAGACAATAAAGAAATTTCGCGCCGCGCATTGACTCCGTTAGGGCGTCAGGTAATAGGCCATTTTCGTCAGAAACAATGGGCACATATTTCGGGGAGAACATCGAAAATGATTGCAAGGCACCGAGATACGTCGGCGTTTCCACAAGCACCGAGTCACCTGGGTCAATTAAAACCTTGGCCAATAAGTCAAGCCCCTGTTGTGAACCTGAGACCATCAGCACGTCATCTGGCGATACTGGCGCTTCGGGTGTGCTGACGCGCTTGGCAACCCATTCGCGTAGCGGTGCATAGCCTTCTGTGGTGCTGTATTGAAGGGCTTCTCGGCCATTAGAGGCAAGAACCCGGTCAAGAGAAGCACGCATCCTATCAATAGGAAACGTTTGAGAAGAAGGAAGACCACCGGCAAAGGAAATGACTTCTGGCCGTTCGGTTACTTTGAGAATTTCACGAATAGCTGAGCTTTGGATTGCCCGTGCTCGTTGCGAAAATAGAGCGTTGAAATCAGGAGCCGAGCCTTGCGCGACCGATTGGGTTGACGATTTATTTGCAGCGTTTTTAGTCATGATTTGCTATCGCATGGTGTCATGTATGTTATTAGAATTTGACTTGAGTCAAGAGAAGTGAATTTCCGCCGTTGTGTTACTTGTGAGCTAAACAAGCTTGCCGCAATTAAAGCCGCTGGTTTGAACTTTAAGACCGTGCATTGTAACGACTTGAATTCTACTACTGAAGCTTAGACATTCGCGAGGGGATTCAGTGAGTCACATAGGACAAGGCGCTCACTTGCAACCGGTCAGCTAATGGGTATTCGATATTCCCCCCTTTTGTCCAAAAATCGAATCCGCTTTACTCAGGCTCACCGGGTAGCGTAAAAATCGTTTCACGGCTACGATGCGATTTATTCAGCAACTAGAGAAGATTTACTCCGAGCAAATGAACCCATCAGATACCGAAAAAGATCTCGAACGTTGCACCATGAGAGGGACTCGCGAGATCCTCTTTCAGTTACGTACGCTAATTCGTCATGGCAATCGCCTCTCTGTGATTTTCGACGAAGGTCGGCAAAGTTTTCTGACCGTTTTAATGGATATTTCGCCTGACGAATCCCTGCTTTATTTCGATGTCGGCGGAAGCGAAGAAATTAATCGCACCTTCCTTAATGGCCAACGCTGTTTGTTTGTCGGCGTCGTTGATGGCATTCGCCTTCAATTTTCAGGAGAAAATCAAAGCCAGATCAATGAAGGCGGTGAAACTTTCTTTGCCGTCCGAATCCCGAAAAGTTTTTTACGCGTACAGCGACGCGAAGCTTTTCGTTTGCAATTACCGGCTCTCAAGCCTTATATCTGTCGGCTACAACGAGGTTCCTTGGAAGAATTAACGCTGCCTATTTATGATATTTCTACTTTAGGCATCGGTATTCAAGTCTTTCAAAAACCAAAATTTGAAGTCATGGCAAGGCTGGAAAATTGCTGGCTTGATCTACGTGAATCCGGTACCTTTCAGGTGCTACTAGAGGTGCGCTACATCAGCGAATTAGAAAACCCTTCGCGTAAAACGCTGTGGCATATCGGCTGCAAATTTATTGACCTGCCTCCAGCCGCTGAGACGATGATTCAGCGCTTCATGGGTAAGATTGAAATCGAACGTAGAGCAATGGCTAAGAATTAAGCGAAAGCGCTTTCTCAGGGGTTTCATATCAACCCAAAAAGCTAAGCTGAGGTCTGTGGCGGCGACGAAATCAGGACAGAATGATGTGGAAATCAATTGTGGCGATTGCTGTAGGTGCGGCTTTGGGTGCCTTATTGCGTTGGCAATTAGGTGACAAACTCAATAGTGTTTTTCCTACCCTCCCGCCGGGAACCTTGGTCGCTAATCTGGTCGGTGCTTATGTTGTCGGTTTGGCGATTGCTTTCTTCGCGACCTATCCTGATATTTCGCCCGAATGGCGACTGCTGGTGGTTACCGGTTTTTGTGGTGGTCTGACCACATTCTCGACATTTTCCGCTGAAATTGTCGGGCTTCTCCAGGAAGGCCGAATGTCTTGGGCCTTGGCCTCTGTGGCCGCGCATGTGAGCGGTTCGGTGTTAATGACTTTGGCTGGAATCGCCACGGTGTTCGTGATCAATTAAAGTACAATCTAGACCCTGAGCGTCGAGCGAATTTAACTCGCGGCCGGAAGCAACGAAACGGGATAAGCCGCAAACGTGGCATCGTCGGATACCAGCATCATTTCTTCGGCAAGCGCCTGGGCAATGATGAGCCGGTCAAAGGGATCGCGGTGATGGAACGGCAAACCCAGCAGGCGTTGCAAATGCGCGGTTTGAATGGGCAGGATGCGTATGCCTTGCTGGAGCAGGGTGTTCTCGACCGTGGCAAGGTCGTCTATGAGTTCGAGTTTGCCGATGGCAATTTTGATGGTCATTTCCCACAGGCTGACAGCGCTCACCGCGACCTGGTTGCGGCGATCTTCGATTTGCTGGCGTTGCGTTTCCGGGAGATTGGGATGCCCTTCCAGATACCAGAGCAGGATGTGCGTATCCAGCAGCAGTTTCACGGTTGATACTCGGAAAAATCTGCCAGCGGCGCATTGAAATCATCGCTCATCTTGATGCGACCTTTGAGCGCCCCCGCCTTGCGCGGTTCGTTGTTGGCGGCTTCCGCCGCAGGCACATCCGAAACCTCGATTTCGACGGTTTGGTTTTTGAACTGTTTCTTGATGGCCTGCAAAAAACTTTCGTTCAATTCGTCCGGCTTGAGCTGATAGGTTGCGTGCATGATGGCCTCCGCAAAAGGTTGAGTGCTTGCAAGTTTACGTCATGAATGGATTAAGTGGAACATGGCCGATAAATTTGGCAGAAAGTTTCCTCATTCAAGTGAAGGAGGGTGACCAGTCCTCTTCTTTTTCTTTGGTGCGTCAGCGATCAAAAATTCAAGAAATCTTGGTCGATGGGCTGGAGAACGATAATCGCCGAATTTTGACTATCGACTCAGTGCCATAACTGAAATTACGTTATATACTTTTACCGTTGTTTTCCCTCTGCGTTTTATCAACTTCTGGAATGGAATCTCAAATGGCCAAAGTCGTCAAAGCTGCACCCCCCAAGAAAGCTGCTCCCGTAAAATCTGCAGCATCGGCGAAGAAAGTTGTCGCCGTGAAGAAGGTCGCTGCACCTAAAAAGGCGGCTATCGTCACCCCCAAAACCGCACCTGCCACATTCGTTAAGATCTCCAAAGTGGTTGGCCGTCAGATTCTCGATTCGCGAGGTAATCCGACGGTTGAAGTGGATATCACGCTTGACAATGGTTTCATGGCGCGTTCCGCTGTACCGTCCGGGGCCTCCACCGGTGAATTTGAGGCCTGCGAACTGCGCGATGGCAACAAAAAGGTTTATCTCGGCAAGGGAGTTCTCAAAGCCGTTGAGGCCGTGAATGGGCCGATTGCCAAACTGCTCAAGGGAAAAAATCCGCTCAAACAGCGTGAACTGGACGAGGCCATGATTGCGCTCGACGGCACCTCGAACAAATCAAAGCTCGGTGCCAACGCGTTGCTCGGGGCCTCAATGGAGATTACCTTGTGCGGTGCCAATGTCAGCAAAATGCCGCTGTGGAAAT
>CAIWVX010000473.1 GCA_903916205.1 uncultured beta proteobacterium | reverse complement strand
GCTTGGCGCGAGACTTTTCGTCGGTTGATTCAAATGTCTGACGGGCAAGTGCGTTTTATTGGCTTGACTTCGATGCTGGCCGGCATACTACTTCTAATGGTTTTTAGATGAACTGGCTATTACCCGAATACATTGCCGATGCACTTCCCCAGGAAGCCAGCCAGATCGAGCGGCTGAGACGTGTTGCACTCGATCTCTTTCGTGTACATGGCTTTGAATTAGTCATGCCGCCGTTGCTTGAGTACCTTGATTCATTGCTTACCGGATCAGGCTCGGATCTGAAACTCCGTACCTTCAAACTGGTTGATCAACTTTCGGGGCGTACCTTGGGTGTTCGGGCCGATATGACACCGCAAGTCGCGCGCATTGATGCGCATCTGCTCAACCGCCAGGGCGTGACGCGACTCTGTTATTGCGGCAGCGTACTTCATACTTTGCCCGCTTCGCAGACCGCAAGTCGTGAACCCCTCCAATTGGGTGCCGAGTTATATGGATTTACAGGCATTGAGGCCGACCTTGAAGTAATCCGTTTGCTGGCCACCGTGCTCCATAAAACGGGGACACCCGCTTCGCGACTCGATATTGGCCATGTTGGCGTGTTCCGCGCGTTGGCCAATGCGGCTCAACTTGATCCCGATACCGAAGCGGCCATGCTTAATTTATTACATGCCAAGGATATTCCAGGGCTGCACGATACCTGCGCCCACGTATCTGAACCGTATCGCTCAGCTTTTATGCGTTTGCCCCAACTCTATGGTGGTGTAGAGCTTCTTGATGTCGCCCGTCGTGAACTACCCGAACTTCCCGAAATCGTGGCCGCCATTGAAACCTTGCGCCAATTACACCGTGCTTTGCCGGATTTGCCACTTTCATTCGATCTGGCTGATCTGCGCGGTTATCATTATCACAATGGTGTCGTTTTTGCCGCCTATTATCCGGGCTTTCCCAGTGCCATCGCCCGTGGAGGGCGCTACGATGGTGTCGGCAAGGTTTTTGGTCGAGCACGACCGGCGACCGGCTTTTCCATGGACTTGCGCGAAGTGGCCCGCTTGGCAATGGATACCAGAGCGGAGGGGGCTATTCTTGCGCCTTATGCGGGGGATGACACGCTCTTGGCCGCCCGAATTACTGAATTACGAACACAAAACGAAGTGGTTGTAGAACGCCTGCCCGGAGAACAAAATTTCGAGGGGCCTCAATGTGACCGAGAATTGGTTGCGCGCAACGGACAATGGATTATTCAGCGATTAAACGGGATCTAAGATGGCAAAAAACGTTGTAGTTGTTGGCACGCAATGGGGTGATGAGGGCAAGGGCAAGATTGTCGACTGGCTCACCGATCACGCGCAGGGCGTAGTCCGTTTTCAGGGCGGGCATAACGCCGGTCATACGCTCGTTGTAGGTGACAAGGTCTATAAACTTAATCTTGTCCCTTCTGGCATTGTTCGTGCGGGCGTTAATTGCTATATCGGCAATGGTGTGGTGTTGAATACGCATCATTTACTCTCAGAGATTCGTGAATTGGAAGCGGGGGGTATTGAGGTTCGTTCGCGGCTAAAAATCAGTCCCGGATGCCCGCTGATCTTGGCGTATCACACAGCGCTTGACCGGGCTCGCGAGGCGGCCAAGCGACCTGATTGCCGTATAGGAACAACGGGCAAAGGAATTGGCCCTACCTATGAAGACAAAGTGGCGCGCCGTGCGCTACGCGTGTACGACCTTTTTTACCCTGAGCGTTTTGCCGAAAAGCTCAAAGAGATCATCCAGTATCATAACTTTGTGTTGACCCAATTCCTTGACGCCGAAGCCGTCGACTATGAAGCAGTGCTCGCGCAAGCCATGGCCGATGCCGAACTGATCAAGCCGATGGTCGCCGATGTTTCAGCGGCTTTACACGCCGCCAATCAATCCGGTCAAAATCTTCTTTTTGAAGGGGCTCAAGGCGCGTTGCTCGATGTTGACCACGGCACTTACCCCTTCGTCACCTCTTCAAACTGTGTTGCCGGACAAGCTTCCGCTGGCGCGGGTGTCGGCCCCGGAATGCTGCACTACATTTTAGGAATTACCAAAGCCTACTGCACCCGAGTCGGTGGCGGGCCTTTCCCGAGCGAACTCGATATTGAAACACCGGGGTTACCTGGCTATCAGATGTCTCAAACCGGTCGCGAATTTGGCACCGTAACCGGAAGAAAACGTCGCTGTGGCTGGTTTGATATTCCTGCGCTCAAACGTTCAATACAAATCAATGGCGTCACTGGATTGTGCATCACCAAACTCGACGTGCTTGATGGCTTAACTGAGATCAAAATTTGTACCGGCTATACGCTCAATGGAAAAAACGTCGACCTACTTCCGATTGGCGCTGAAGAGGTCGCCGAGTGCCTACCCATACTTGAAAGCCTTTCGGGTTGGAGCGAGTCAACTGTCGGTGCCACCACTCAAGAATCTCTTCCTCCTGCGGCAAGAGCCTATCTAGCGCGTATTGAAGCGTTGTGTGGAATACCCATCGATATTATTTCAACCGGCCCTGAACGTGACGAAACCATTTTACGGCGCCATCCGTTTGCACACTAAAGCGTCAGGTTTTGTCTGCTGATTGGGCACCAACCCCAGTATTTTTCGCCCTTTTCAGAGTTATAGCGCTTATTGGTCAAACCAGCCGCTCCTTCCGCTCGATAGCGCTCCGTAATTGGCTCCATCTGCCGCGTTGAAATCCCCAACCTACGCGCGCCTTCTATCTGATGGCCCTAACTTCTGCTAAATTTACGATCCTATGCCGCTCCGATGACGGCTCACTCATCTTGATTTCCATCTCCTCTGCCCCGCTTGTCTAAAAACCCGACATGACCGCTTTGCTCTAATACGAAAAATCGAGGACCCCTCACGATGGCACGACCCACTATCCCGCAATGCGAGCCGCCACAGCCAAACGAGGCGGTACAGCAAATTCCCAATCTGCTACAGCAGGGGTTCGCACACCATCAAAAGGGGCAGTTTAAAGAAGCGCAGGCTTACTATGAGCAGATACTTAAACGGCTACCTAATCACTTTGACGCTCTACAGCTCATGGGTACCTTGCTGGTACAGACAGGAAAATATGAGCAAGCGGTGGAGGTTCTGGCAAAAGCGCTGAACATCAATCCCAATCACGCAGAGTCTTACTACAACCGCGGCAATGCTTTAAAAGATCTC
>CAIWVX010000472.1 GCA_903916205.1 uncultured beta proteobacterium | reverse complement strand
GCCAGGCCGTTCTGGGCAAAGCGGTGCGACAGCGAGCCGCTGGCGAGAACGGCGACAGTGCCTTGGTAGCGTTCTTCAATCGCCCGGCGAACAGCGCGGCCGAGTTCAACGCTGTCGTCGAGGCTGTGCACGGTGCACAGTGCCGAGACCGAGACGACCTTGAAGTGCTGGTCTTCGTTCATGTAGCGCATCGGCACCAGCGTGCCGTATTCGAGACCGAGGCTGGTCGCGTCGTGGGCGCGAGTGAGCACCCCGGCTTGGGTCGCCGTTTCGGCGATGAGCTTACCGAGTTCGGGATTGCCCTGATACGCAAACGGCAAATTTTTGATGAAATGCGGCAGCTCGTTACTGGTGTAGACACCTTCCCACGACGGGGCGCAGTTGATGTGGTAACCGGAGTTAACCAACCAGTGAGTATCGAAAACGACAATCGTATCAACACCGAGTTCGCGGCAGCGACGGGCGATTTCCCGATGACCGTCAATGGCCGGCTGACGACAACCTTGGTGCGGCCCGTCCTGCTCCGACAAGTACATCGACGGAACGTGAGTGATTTTGGCAGCAAGTGCAAGTTTTCCCATTTTTGTTTCCTTATTTTACGGATTTTGAGTCATTCAAAATCCACCACAGAGGCGCAGAGACACAGAGAAAACACAGAGGTAATGCCGTGTTCTTGAAGCTTTTCTCTGTGTAAGCTCGGTGCCTTTGCGCCTCTGTGGTGAAGGTTTATACATAGTTAAAACCCCTTAAACGCCCCAGCGTGGGATGGGGTGATTGCCGTAGGAAATCGCCACGTTTTTGGCTTCGCAGAAAACGTCGTAGCTGTAGTGGTTGCCTTCGCGGCCCGTGCCTGAGGCTTTGCTGCCGCCAAAGGGTTGGCGTAGGTCGCGGACATTTTGGCTATTGACGAAGGTCATTCCTGATTCGATGGCTTTGGCGACGCGTAACATGCGTCCGGTGTTTTCTGTCCATAGGTAAGACGAGAGGCCGTAGATGGTGTCGTTGGCGATGTGGATGGCTTCTTCTTCGGTCTTGAAGCGGATGAGGCACGGCACCGGGCCAAAGATTTCGTCTTGGGCGATGGTCATCTTATTGTCGACGTCGGCGAAGACTGTCGGTTGCGCCCAGAAACCGCCCTTGAGGTGAGCCGCGACGTCCGGCATGCCGCCGCCGAAGACCAGTTTGGCGCCTTCCTGCTGGCCGATGTCGATGTAGCGCTTGACCTTTTCCATGTGGCCTTTGCTGATCATTGGGCCGATGGTGGTTTTGGCGTCGAGCGGATCGCCGACTGTCAGGCGAGCTGCGCGTGCGGCGAAGTCGGCCACGAATTTGTCGTAAATTCCGGCTTGGACGATGATCCGCGAACCGGCGGTGCAGCGTTCGCCATTGACCGAGAAGATCATGAATAACGCGGCGTCGAGCGCCCGCTCGTAGTCGGCATCGTCGAAGATCACAAAGGGCGATTTGCCGCCCAGTTCCATCGAGAATTTTTTTAGTCCGGCGGAGCGCACGATGCGATTGCCGGTGACGGTTGAACCAGTGAACGAAATGGAGCGCACGTCAGGATGCGAGACCAGCGGTTCGCCAGCCGTGTCGCCAAAGCCGTGGACGACGTTGAATACCCCCGGCGGAACGCCGGCTTCGAGGATCAGTTCGCCTAGGCGATTGGCGGTCAGCGGTGATAGTTCGGACATTTTCATCACTGCCGTGTTGCCCAGAGCCAGGCACGGCGCGGTCTTCCAGGTGGCGGTCATGAACGGCACATTCCACGGCGAAATCAGTGCGCAGACGCCCGCCGGTTGCCACAGCGTGTAGTTGAGGTGGCCGGTATCCGAATCGTAGGTTTCGCCGTGCTGATGCTGGGCCAGTTCGGCGAAGTAATAAAAGTTGTCAGCGGCGCGTGGAATCAAGGCTTTGCCGGTCTGGGTGATGGTCTGGCCGCAATCCTTGGTTTCCATTTCGGCAATTTCGGGAACGTGTTTGCTGATCAGGTCGCCGACGTTGCGCATCAATCGGGCGCGTTCTTTGACTGGCGTTGCCGCCCAGCCCGGAAAGGCGGCCTTGGCCGCCGCCACGGCGGCATTGACTTCGTCCTGGCCGCCACTGGCGACTCGGTCGAGCACTTCGCCGGTGGCCGGATTGATGCTTGCAAAACTGTCTTGGCTGTCGACCTTCTGGCCGTTGATGAGGTGCTGGATCATGGGGGGCTCGCTGATTGTTTTTCGCCGTGGGCAAAAAATTGTTGGTCATTTACGATGCTATTGGTCAGGCCGCAGACGCCTTCGATTTCGGTCTCGATGAGGTCGCCCGCTTTGACGTCGGCCAAGCCTTCCGGCGTGCCGGTTAGGATGATGTCGCCGGGATTAAGTGTCATGAACGACGTTAGGTATTCGATCAGTGTGGCGATGTCGAAAATCATGTCGGCGGTCGTCCCTTGTTGCGTGACGGTGCCGTTCACCCGGGTGGTCAGCTTGAGCACCATCGGATTGGGCACGTCGTCGCGGTCGACCAGCCAAGGGCCAATCGGCGTGCAACCGTCGCGGTTTTTAACGCGCAGGTTAGGGCGGTAATAGTTTTCCAGGTAGTCGCGAATGGCATAGTCGTTGGCTACCGTGTAGCCCGCCACCAGATCAAGGGCGTCAGCCTTGCTGACTTGATAGCCGGTTTGGCCGATCACCACCGCCAGTTCGCACTCGTAGTGCATATAGGTGGCATCCGCCGGTCGCCGAGTCTGGGCGCGATGACCGATCAAGGTATTCGGCCCTTTGAGGAAGACCAGCGGCACCTCGGGCGGCTTGAAGGCCAGTTCTTTGGCGTGGTCGGCATAGTTGAGGCCGAGCGCGAAAATGGCACCGGGGACGACCGGCGGCAGCCAGTCCACCTCGGCGTCGCTGAGCAGACGGCCATCGGCCAGACGAATGCGGCCATCGGCGGCTTGCGTCACCTGGTGGATGGCCCCTTGATAGGCTATGCGACCGCGCTTCATGAGCGAGCTCCCGACTTGGCGGCGATGGAAAATTCGAGGTGGCCGAGACCGTCGGCGCTGATTCGCACCTGACTGCCGGCACCGGCCTGTGGCGCTTGGTAGCTGACACCGACAAGCAGAACGTCGCCCTGGGCCAGGGTCATGAACTCGGTGACGTCGACCAGCAGTTGCACCGGGTCGCGGATCAGATCGGCAAGCGAACGCTGCTCGACAATTTTGCCGTCGATCTCGGTCGTTAGTTGCAGCGCAGAAAGATCGAGTAGCGGTTTAACCGAACCTATTGGCAGCGAGCCGTCGAAACATTTTTCGCGAATCGCCGGGCGGTAGTAGCTGCTGTGCGGCAAGCTGAGGTCAGCGGCCAGCACCACACCGCCGACGGCGGCGAGGGCGTTGGACGGTGTCAGGCGGGCGCTTGCATGGCCGATCACTAGGCCCAGCGTGGCACCGACTTCAACCGTCGTGGCACCGACGGGCAAGCGGATTGTTGCGCCACAGAGCGCACGGGTATTGGCCGGTTTGATGTACATGGCCGGAGCCTTCGGCGCACCCTTGTAAGGAGCGTCGTCGAGCGTGCCGATTTTCTTCATTGAGACGTGGTCGTTGAGAACCACGCCGTAAACCGTGCCGCTGATGTTCTGCTTGATCATGCGTTAAAACTCCGATCAGCCGAGGTAATTGACTAGGCCAAGACAAAGGAAGGGGAAGAAGACCAGGACGATAATGCGGATGAAGTCCGAGGCCAGGAAAGGCATTACCCCCCAGGCCGTGTCGATCATCGGCACATCCTTGGCGATCTTGTTGATGACGTAAAGGTTCATGCCAACCGGCGGATGAACGAGACCGATTTCAACCACCATCAGCGCCAAAATGCCGAACCAGATCGACTTATCGGGAACCGACATGCCAAAGAATTCAAGCCCCATGACCACTGGATAAAAAATCGGGATGGTTAATAGGATCATCGCCAGTGAATCCATCACACAGCCGAGCACAATGTAGATGATCAGGATCGAAAACAGCACCACCAGAGGCGGCAAGCCGCTGCCCTGAACCCACAGCGCCAGTTCGGTCGGCATTTGCGATAGCGCGAGGCTTGAGTTGAGCATGTCGGCGCCGATCAGCACCATGAAGATCATGCCGGTGGCGTGGGCTGTGCCGTAGATGCTTTGCACCAAACCCTTGATTCTCATTCCGCCGGAAATGACGGCGATGATGCCGCAGGCCGCTGCGCCAATTGAGGCCGCTTCGGTCGGGTTAGTCCAGCCGCCGTAAATACCAACGATGACCACTAGGAAAACCATCAACACCGGGATGATGCCGATTTGCGCTTTGATCATGTCGGCGAATGGAACCTTGACACCGGCAGGGCCCGCCGCTGGATCACGGCGCACAATGAGGGCGATGACTAGGATGTAGCCGAGGGCCGCGATGATGCCGGGAACGACCGCCGCCACGAACAATTTGCCGATGGATTCTTGCGTTAGCACGGCGTAAATCACGAGTGGCACCGACGGTGGAATCATGATGCCTAGGGTTCCCGCAGCGGCCAGCGTAGCGGTCGCCAGTTTGCCAGAGTAGCCGTGACTGCGCAGTTCGGGCAGCGCCACCTGGCCCATCGTCGCCGCCGTTGCCAGCGACGAGCCGCAGATCGCGCCGAAGGCCGCGCAGGCGGCAACGGCCGCCATCGCCAGACCGCCGCGCAGATGACCGATCAGCGTTCCGGCGGCCTTGAACAGCGATTTCGACAGCCCTCCGTGGGTCGCGAATTGGCCCATCAGAACAAACAGCGGAATCACCGCTAGGTCGTAGTTGGAGACGCGCGCATAAACCAAATTGTTGAGCGTGTACAGCAAGGCGTTGGTTTCACCGTGGTTCATCACCAGATAAATTCCGGCACCGGCGATAAACATGGCGACAGCAATGTGAATGCGGATGACCAGCATTAACAGCAGGCCGCTGAGGCCGATCAGGCCAATGGTGATACCGCTCATTTGGTGCTCCCCGGAACTTTCCATGTGGGATGGAAGAAAACGCAACTGCGGTAAAACGCCGCGAAAATCATCAGCGTGACGCCTGGGACGAGCAAAGCCGTCGGAATCCACAGCGGCAGCGAAACCAGCGTCGTTACTTCTTGCGATTCATAGGTGTCGATGGCTGATAGCGCGGTACGCCAGGCCAAGATGGTCGCCATTCCGGCAAACAACAATTCGGCGATGCCGTCGATAAAACGCTTGAGTCGGGGGGTCATGTTCTCGGTGAAAAATTCCACCTTGATGTGCTCACCGAGCAGCGTGCAGTAGGGCAGAAAGGCCGTCGCCGCGATGGCCGTACCGGCTTGCATCAGCTCGATGTCGCCGTTGACCGAGCCAAAGCCCAGCTTGCGCCCGATGATCGAAACCAGCGACATGAGGATCAGGCCGATGAAGATCACACCGCCTGAAATCGCCATGATCTTGCCGTAAATCACCAGAAAATGCTCGACCGGATCGCGGTCGTTGATTAGCACATGCCCCAAAGGATCGCGCATGATTTTTCCTTCCTGAAAAGCGGGAAACGACTCAAGCATCCATTAAAAACCCCGTCATTCCGGCGTAGGCTGGAATGACGGGAGGGGTGCGGATTAGTTTCTAAATTGGCTTGATTACTTGTTGGCACCCGCCAACCGACGAGCGGCGGCGACCAGTGCCAAGCCATCAAGCCCTTTTTCGCTGACTTGTTTAGCCCACTCTTCATCGACCGACGCCGTTGCTTTTTTCAGCGCCGTGATTTCGGCTGGGCTGAAATTGGTGATCTTGTTGCCGATTTCAACGACCTTCTGACGCGCTTTGGCGGTTTCGTCATCGAAGACTGCGCCGAACTTCGCCACCAGTGCCGGGCCGCTGTTCTTGTCGACAATGGCCTTGAGGTCGGCGGGCAGGCCGTCGTATTTGGCCTTGTTCATCAACACCGTGAGCACGGTCGCCGTCGGAAAAGCGCCACCGGGAGCGGGTTGCGCATGGTATTTGGTTACTTCAGAAAGTTTGGTCGGGAAAACCAGTTCCCAGGCACCAAAAGAGCCATCACTTTTAACTTTGCCGGCTGTATACAAAGATTTTTTCCAGCGCACAGGAAAACATTTGGGTCTTATGTGCCAAATTCAAGCAGT
>CAIWVX010000471.1 GCA_903916205.1 uncultured beta proteobacterium | reverse complement strand
GCCTGCCCGAGTGGTGAAATAGGTAGACACATCGGACTTAAAATCCGCCGCTTCGTGAATAACGGGCGTACCGGTTCGATTCCGGTCTCGGGCACCATTTGTTAGTTCCAGACAGTCTCAGAAAGCCTTAGACCGGTTTGTCTGGACATTGCCGAGCACGGGGCGCATACTAGGCAGCCAGAAGCAGTTAGAACAACGGCTTGCACATGCGGTTTTTCCGTCGTTTTGTTTTCAAATGCTGCAATTAAGAACTTCCAAAAGTAAGAAGACTCACAATTAGTGAGGATTATCTGAGTAGTTGTGGAGAAGTTAAAGTTTTTGGGGTGTCAAACCCAAGCATTGATTACAGGTTTTCATGAAATGCACACTCCAATTACAAAATTACTTTTACTGACTTTTTGCCTATTTCCAATCTGTAATACTTATGCGTTAGACATTTCCGTTTATGAAAAAAGTTGTGCCGATATCGGCTTCAAAACTGGCACGCCTACATTTGGTGAATGCGTATTGGAATTAGATCGCCGAGCAAGCGCCCAGACTAGAAACAACGTCAAAAACTCAGATGAAGGCCTGCAGTGTGAGAAATTCGGTTTCAGTAGTGGCACACAAGCATTCGCTGATTGCCGCTTAAAACTAGAAATCAATAAGCAAGAAGCTGCTCAACGGCAGGCGGTATTTGCGGCCGAGCAAAAACGTTATCAAGAGCAAGTTGCCGCCGCCAAAAAAGAAAAAGAACGACAACAAGGCTTAGCACTAATGCGATTTGGTGCGGCACTTGCGGGTAGCACCTCCCCCACCTTTGCAGGTGGTATCGCTGATGCGAATCGGGCTATGGGGTGGGCGCCACCAGAACCGCCGAAATTACAGTCGTTCATGATTCAAGGTCCCAGAGGAACGACGACTTGTATGGTCATAGGGAATATGTATAACTGCAATTAGTCATCAGCGTGGATTTCGATTCAGCTATTTTTTTAAATTTTAAATACACAGCAATCATGATCAACAGAAGAAAATTTCAAGGCGGCGTGCTTGCAGTAATTTCTGGCATTTGCGCTACAACGGCGAAAGCTGAATTAGTCGATGAGAATAGTAAGGCCGCAATCGGCTTGGGTTTTAAACTTAATTCAAGCAGCGTCGATGGATCTAAATTTTCTAGATACGCTAATTGGCAGGCCTGCGAAAATTGCGCACTCTTCGCCTCAGCCGGAGCAGGTGTAGGCAAATGTCCTTTATTTGCAGGTCGTGAGGTGCCCGCTAATGGGTGGTGTTCAGCATATGCAAAGCGTAATGGCTATGTTCCAGTGACCCAAAACTCCACCGCTGTAACAGCTCCACGCTCGCAGAGCCTTCAACAACCGGATACGCCATCCACAATGTCTTTGGAAAATGCAAAAGAAAAGTGCAAATCAATCGGGTTTACACCGGGCACTGAGAAGTTTGGTGGTTGTGTGCTTCAACTCACGAAGTAAGTTATTTCGATAATGATAAACGGTCGAAATTAGTTCATCGGCAAGTAACTACCTTTTCAAAATGTGGGAATAACGATGATAAAAAATCCGTGCTTGTGAAATGGACCGGCAAAGTTACAAAGATCAATCAATATATTGAGGTATCTAATGTTTGAATTTGTTTGGGGTGTCTTGGGGCAGTTTCCGCTTGCAAAATGGGCTGCTATTGGCGGGTTGCTCATGTTATTCTTTGGCGGCCGTGATTGGGCGTGGCTAGGCTTCTGGCTATTGGGTGCCGTGGCTGCCTTCTGTATCTTCCTATGGATAATGATCGAAGAACATGAAGAGTGGAAAAGGAAAAAAGGCTGGCGTGATAAGCCGTAAATAAATGACCCGAGTCAGCGGACACACGCTAGTTGCTACCCCATGCTGTAAGTCGATCTACAAAATGATGGTCTATGGGTCCATGAATTACAGCGCAAGCGGGATTTGGACTGATGGTGAAAAGGAGAACTCCCTATCACCTACCGATGGTGGGCTACGTATGTGTCAATGCGGTAAGGCGTTCTTGCTGTATGAGGCCACCGATCTGAAGCTATCCCCCAGCGACGACACGCCCTTTCCACCTTACATATCCCCTGGAGAATTTCCCAAGGCAATAGCAACTGCAATCAATAAGCATGTGGAAGTTACTGCCCGACGAAACTATTGGCGTCACCTCAACGATTCGTTCAGAGTCGAATACCGTGAACACCAAGCAAAGAAAATAGCGATGGAACAAAAACTTTGGCGTCGAGTGTCTTACGGGTCTTTGCTGATCTTTCAGCGTGCGGTTCGCATACTACGCAGAAGTGAACCCCAGTGGGTCGCTGACAAGCTAAAGCGCCAATTTACGTTCCCGCCATACAGTCCAACCACCGAACAGATCGATAACATGAAGCAGTTGTTGATCCTCATTCAGTCCGGGGCAGAAGAACCGTTTGAGCCCGACGGCACAGAGATTGTTGAGCTTTACCGGGAGCTTGGTCAGTTTGACCAAGCTAAAGATGCCTTGGGACTGTGCACCGAGGACTACCACGCGACCAGAAAGAAGGTCATTGCCGAACAGATCGACCAGAGATCAAACGCACCCATTAGGTACCGAGGTTAGCTTTAACTTCATCCTAGCGGTTTAAAAATTCCGGCAGCTTTCATTGGTTAGTTTCACGGTCGCTATTCTCCGAAATTGCGGACTTTGTTCCATTACGTTGGCCCGTCTGGGATGGGGCGGCGTGGCGCGGCGCGGCGCAGAAGTGCCGACTCGACTTACTCAAAAATAGGAGCAAGCTTGGCCAGTACTTCCTCCATGATGGCGTCTGGCAAGGTATCCACTTTGCGCGCATTGCGTGAGCTGAGATCGAGAACGCGCGGTTGATCACAGCGAACGACACCCGTGGTTTTTATCCCGCTGAGGGGAACGGCAAAACCGATTCGCCGAGCGAAGTCTCCGCCGCTCGTGATGGGGCAAACGATTGGCAGATTGGTGGCTGCGTTGAACTCGGATGGCGAAACGATGAGAACGGGGCGGCTTCCGCGTTGCTCGCGTCCTTGTGTGGGGTCGAGGGAAACGAGGTAGATGTCACCTCGCTTCATAGAAGCTCACCGCCGGCAGCCGCACCTTGAACCCATTCGTTTTCTTCTTCGGATTTGGGGTGTTTATAGTCCGAGACAGCGAGTAGTTCAGCCATGGTGTAACGCGGCCTTGGTTTTGGATTGACCAGTAGTTGGCCGTCACTGACAGCCAAACTGACACATGCCCCCGCTTGCAGATGCAATTGCTCGAGGAACATGGGTGGCACGGTCAACATGACCGAGCCCCCGACTTTGCGTAAATTGGTTGTGTGCATGGTGCGTCTCTCTTGAAATTGGTTATATCCAAATATAACATTGTCGAAAAAATGAGGCAATACCTTTTTGCCAACTTTCTTTGCTTCCTTGATGAAATTTGGCGCAATTACAATCAGCCGCTTATGTCAAGTCACAACTCCCCTTTTGAAATTCACGTTCACGGACAAGTCGCTTTGCGCTCTGAGGTTGTCTTGAGTGATGTCCAAGATGCGCTCAAGCCTTTGTGGAAATATGCGGGTGCGAGGTCGATGGCGGACGCGGTGGATAGCTTTTACGAAGACGAGCCAGGCATCGTTTTTGTAGCGCAGGAGCACTTGCTTCAGATGTGTTGGACCGTGGCAGGGGATGAAGATTTTCGGCAAGCGCTGGATGAGATGTGCATGAACCTCAATGAGCTTGCTGCGGTGGGCGCAGCCATTGAGGTCACGTTTTACGATGCTGACTTTGAAGAAGATGAGCACCAGTCGGAAAACGATTCACGCGACGATTTCGTGATGCTGTTCGTGGGCCCCAATCCTGCTGCCATCATGCAGGTGCAGCGCGATATCTTGGTGCAAGACGTGGTGAATCTCATGGAGCGCCATTTTGATGGTGCTGAATTAAGCGGCGTGGTAGCCGAAGTCGACAAGCTTTTTGTTCAGCGCTTTGATTCGCTTGTCAGTTCGCTAGAACTTGGCAAGCCCCCACGGGGTTCTGGCTCGGGGGGAAATTTTGGTGGCGGACACGGTGGCGGGCGTAAGCCGCGCCACCTGCACTAAACACTTGCACTAACCACCTGCACTCAGCGGCTTGCGCCTGCCGCTCTCTTAACAACCCCGCGTAATCGGCATCTCTACAGGCTTGGGATTCAGGGCGTATTTGCCTAGTTCGAGTTTGGCAATCGCGTTGCGGTGGACTTCATCGGGGCCGTCTGCAAAGCGCAGGGTGCGGGCATTGGTGTAGCTGTAAGCCAGCGGGAAGTCATCGCACATACCGCCCCCGCCGTGAACCTGCATAGCCCAGTCAATCACCTCACAAGCCATATTGGGCGCTACGACCTTGATCATGGCGATCTCATTCTTCGCAAACTTATTGCCCGCTTTGTCCATCATCCAAGCCGCTTTGAGGGTCAGCAGCCGAGCCATATCGATCTTGCAGCGCGAATCAGCAATACGTTCTTGGGTGACGGTTTGCGCAGCGATGGGTTTGCCGAAAGCGACGCGCGATGAGGCGCGTTTGCACATCAGCTCCAGCGCCCGCTCGGCCAATCCGATTAAGCGCATGCAGTGGTGAATTCGGCCAGGGCCAAGGCGGCCTTGGGCGATTTCAAAACCGCGGCCTTCGCCCAATAAGATGTTGCTCACCGGTACGCGGACGTTTTCAAATAACACTTCCATGTGGCCGTGGGGGGCGTCGTCGTAGCCAAAGACATTCAAGGGGCGCACCACGGTAATGCCTTTGGTGTTGGCTGGTACCAAGACCATGCTTTGCTGCGAATGGCGGGCCGCTTCGGGGTCGGTCTTGCCCATCACAATGTAGATCGCGCAGCGGGGATCGCCCGCGCCTGATGTCCACCACTTTCGGCCGTTGATCACGTATTCGTCGCCATCGCGCTCAATGCGGGTGGCGATATTGGTGGCGTCACTGGAGGCGACTTCAGGCTCTGTCATCGCAAAGGCCGAGCGGATTTCACCTGCCAGCAAAGGTTTAAGCCAACGCTTTTTATTTTCTTCAGAGCCGTAACGGGCAATGGTTTCCATATTGCCGGTGTCAGGCGCAGAGCAATTAAAGACTTCACTAGACCACATCACGCGGCCCATGATTTCGGCCAAGGGAGCGTACTCCTCGTTGGTCAACCCTGCGCCGTGGTATCCCGAGGCCTCTGCGCTGTCAACAGGCAAGAAGAGGTTC
>CAIWVX010000470.1 GCA_903916205.1 uncultured beta proteobacterium | reverse complement strand
TTGAAGATTTGCAATTGGCGGTTAATGCCGGTGCTGAGGCCATCGGGCTGGTGTTTTATCCGCCGAGTCCACGTTATGTTGACCTCGCCACAGCGGCTGAATTAACGCGTTGGGTTCCGCCTTTTGTCAGTGTGGTTGGTCTGTTTGTTAATGCCGCGCCGGACGTGGTGCGTGCCACGCTGGCGGCGGTGCCTCTGCACCTGCTTCAGTTTCATGGCGATGAAGACGAAGCGTATTGTCGGCAGTTTGAGCGGCCCTATATCAAGGCCGCTCGCGTTAAGCCGGGAATGGATTTGATACAATACGCCGCTGAATTTCCTTCGGCCCAGGCGTTGCTTCTCGATGCCTTTGTTGACGGCTACGGAGGCGGGGGTAAGGTTTTTGATTGGTCGTTGATCCCTGCCGCTTTGGATAAGCCGATTATTCTTTCTGGCGGTTTGGAGGCGGGGAACGTCGGTGAGGCCATTAGTCGGGTGCGACCGGCGGCGGTGGATGTGTCGTCGGGGGTTGAAGCGGCTAAAGGAATTAAGTCGGCGGAAAAGATTCATGCGTTTATGGCCGCCGTGCGTGCGGCGGATTGAGGCGGTCGATTGATTTCGGCTAGCCGCCTGTTGGGCTTGATGGGTCGAAGCGAAAAATGTGGGAGACGAGGGCAGTTTTTCACGGATTTCAAGCGAATAGTTGTTCTATTCGCGCCGAAATACGGGGAAAAATGAGCCGTCTTCCCACATTTTGCAGCCGACTCGGTCAAGTCCGACAGGCGGCTAGGTTAATTTTACGTTTTATGGTTATTTATTGATGCGCAAAACTTCGGGTGGACGTACCCGTACCTGCTGGCGGCGTTTTTTCGCCAACTTTGCCTGAGGCCGACAACAGCCTGTTGATCGACTGTTTGTCTATTGCTATTTTTTGCACCATCCGCCTCAAGGAGAAATCATGCTTAACCCGCGCTACGACTTGCCTGACGCCCTAGGTCACTTTGGCCCCTATGGCGGTATTTTTGTCGCCGAAACGCTGATCCCGGCGCTTGAAGAACTGAAACAGGCTTATGCCGAGGCTCAGCGCGACCCGCTGTTTCAGGCCGAATTTGAGTACGACCTCAAGCATTACGTGGGGCGGCCGAGTCCGCTTTATCACGCTAAACGCTGGTCGGAATTGCTGGGTGGGGCGCAGATTTATCTTAAGCGCGAGGATCTCAATCACACCGGGGCGCACAAGATTAACAACTGTATCGGTCAGGCCATGTTGGCCCGGCGCATGGGCAAAAAGCGCGTTATTGCCGAGACCGGTGCCGGTCAGCACGGCGTGGCGACGGCGACGGTGGCTGCGCGTTACGGCATGGAATGCGTGGTGTACATGGGTTCCGAGGATATTCGGCGACAGGCGGCCAACGTCTACCGCATGAAGCTGCTCGGGGCCACCGTGGTGCCGGTTGAGAGCGGTTCAAAGACGCTCAAGGATGCGCTCAACGAAGCCATGCGCGACTGGGTGACGACGATCTCTGACACTTTCTACATTATCGGTACGGTGGCTGGCCCGCATCCTTATCCGATGATGGTGCGTGATTTTCAATCGGTGATCGGCAAGGAATCCATCGAGCAGATGCAGGAACAATGCGCACGTCAGCCGGACGCGGTGATTGCCTGTGTCGGCGGCGGTTCAAACGCGATGGGAATTTTTCATCCCTATATCCCGCTAAACGATGTTCGCTTGATTGGCGTTGAAGCGGCGGGTGACGGTCTTGAAAGCGGACGCCATGCGGCCTCGCTGACGGCGGGATGCCCCGGTGTTTTGCACGGTAATCGAACTTATTTGTTGCAGGACGAAAACGGCCAGATCATCGAGACGCACTCCATTTCAGCCGGTCTCGATTACCCCGGCGTCGGCCCGGAACACGCCTGGCTCAAGGATTCGGGGCGGGCTGAATACGTCACCATCACGGATGCCGAAGCGCTCGCCGCCTTTCATAAACTCTGTCGTCTGGAAGGGATTATTCCGGCCCTCGAATCGAGCCATGCGCTGGCCTATGCCGCTCAACTCGCGCCGACCTTGGCGAAAGACAAGCTATTGCTGGTCAATTTATCGGGTCGCGGCGATAAGGATATGCATACCGTGGCCGAAAAATCGGGGATTACATTCTGATGTCCAAAATTCAAGCCACATTTGAGCGCCTTCAGGCGCAAGGGCGCAAGGCGCTGATCCCGTTTATTACCGCCGGTGATCCCGATCCGGCATTGACGGTTAGCTTGATGCATACGCTGGTTGAAGCCGGTGCCGACATCATTGAACTCGGGGTGCCGTTTTCTGACCCAATGGCTGACGGGCCAACGATTCAGCGAGCTTCAGAGCGGGCTTTACGTCAAGGCGTCAGTCTGCGGCAAGTGCTGGGGATGGTGGCTACTTTTCGCGTTGCCAATAATGAGACGCCGGTGGTACTGATGGGTTATGCCAATCCCATTGAGGCGATGGGCGTGAGTGTCTTTGCGGCTGCCGCTTTTGAGGCGGGGGTCGATGGTGTGCTGGTGGTTGATTATCCACCCGAAGAAAGTATCGAATTTTCTCGCGCCATGAAAGCCAATGCGCTTGATCCGATCTTTCTGCTGGCCCCCACCTCAACGAGCGAGCGTATCGCGCAGGTGGCGGCGCTCGCCAGCGGTTATGTTTATTATGTGTCCATCAAAGGCGTCACCGGTTCGGCGGCGCTGGATGTCGGCGCGGTGGCGGCGCGTCTCCCGGAGATTCGTGCGGCCATCGGCGTGCCGGTCGGTGTCGGATTTGGTATTCGCGATGCGGCAACGGCAGGGGAGATTGCCTGCATTGCCGATGCCGTGGTGGTGGGGAGTCGGATCATCGAAGAAATTGAGCAATCGACAGCCGATAAGCTGTGTGCCAGAGTGCTGGCCTTGGTTAGCGCCTTGCGCGGTGGGATTGACGCGGCTGTCGGGAAATAGGAACACGCTGCAAAATTTAGAGTCACAACAAATTTTATTTTTTCCGTTGCGCGATGGAGGCATTGCGTGACTTTATTTTCAGCAGGGTATTATCCTTGCGCCTCTCGCCCAAGTTCGGGCAATGACAAGTCACTACGTTGTAGAACAGGAGACCATTCATGGCACTATCAAAAGAAAACTCGCTGGCGCTTTTGGCTAGCGATTCCGACCCACAAGAAACGCGTGAATGGCAAGACGCTTTAGCTGGCGTTATTGCTCAGGAAGGCATCGAGCGAGCCCATTTTTTGATCGAGCAAATGATTGCTCAGGCGCGTGAAGCGGGTATTGATATTCCTTACAGCGCGACCACCGAATACATCAACACCATTCCCGTGAGTCGCCAGCTCAAATATCCCGGCGATACCAGCATCGAAATCAGGATTCGCAATTACGTCCGTTGGAACGCGATGGCGATGGTTGTGCGGGCTAATCGTGACACCAATGTGGGCGGCCATATTGCTTCATTTGCCTCATCTGCCGCCCTTTACGATGTGGGCTTTAACTGGTTTTGGCGCGCCCAAACCGAGCAACACGGTGGCGATATGGTGTTCTTCCAAGGACACTCCGTGCCAGGCATTTATGCCCGTACCTTCATGATGGGCCGGACGAGCGAAGAGCAGCTCAATCACTACCGACAAGAGGTTGACGGAAAGGGGCTTTCTTCGTATCCGCACCCTTGGCTGATGCCTGATTTCTGGCGCTTCCCGACTGTTTCGATGGGGCTGGGGCCGATTCAAGCCATTTATCAAGCGCGCTTTATGCGCTACATGGAGAGCCGTGGTTTTATTGATGCCAAGGATCGCAAGGTGTGGGCGTTTCTCGGTGACGGTGAAACTGACGAAGTCGAATCACTCGGTGCGATTGGCATGGCGGCACGCGAGAAACTCGATAACCTGATTTTTGTCATCAACTGTAATTTGCAACGCCTCGACGGCCCGGTGCGCGGCAACGGCAAGATTATTCAGGAACTTGAAGGCACCTTCCGTGGCGCCGGGTGGAATGTAATCAAGCTGGTTTGGGGGCGTCATTGGGATGTGCTGCTTGAGCGTGATAAAAAAGGCATCCTGACAAAACGCATGATGGAATGCGTCGATGGCGAATATCAGACGTTTAAAGCCAATGACGGGGCGTATGTGCGTGAGCATTTTTTCAATACGCCCGAACTGCAAGAATTAATCGCCGATTACACCGACGCTGATGTCTGGCTACTGAATCGTGGCGGCCACGACATCTTCAAGATTTACAGCGCCTTTAAGTCAGCCACCGAACATAAAGGACAACCTACGCTGATTCTAGCCAAGACCATCAAGGGTTACGGCATGGGGGCTTCCGGCGAGGCAATGAATATCTCGCATCAGCAGAAAAAGCTCGACCATGAGGCCATCAAGAATTTCCGCGACCGCTTCCATCTCCCGGTGCCGGATGACAAAATCGACGAACTGCCCTTTCTCAAATTTGCAGAAGGCTCGATTGAACAGAACTACATGCGCGAACGGCGCGAGGCTCTGGGCGGTTTTCTGACACGGCGCAAAGGCAAGGCCGAAGCGCTGGTGACCCCTCCGCTGGCGGCCTTCGACGCCTTGCTCAAAGGCTCGGGTGAAGACCGTGAAGTCTCGACGACGATGTCCATCGTGCGGTTGCTCAACATTCTGCTCAAGGACAAAGTTATCGGTCGTCATGTTGTGCCGATTGTGCCTGACGAATCGCGCACCTTTGGTATGGAAGGTCTTTTCCGCCAGATTGGTATTTGGAACCAGCAAGGCCAAAAATACCTGCCTGAAGATCACGACCAACTGATGTTCTACAAAGAATCGAAAAACGGTCAGGTGCTCCAAGAAGGAATCAACGAAGCCGGCGCGATGTGCGATTGGATTGCGGCGGCGACCGCCTACTCGGCGCATGGGGTGCAGATGATTCCGTTCTACATCTGTTATTCGATGTTCGGCCTGCAACGCACGATGGATTTGTGCTGGGCGGCGGGCGACCAGCGTGCGCGGGGCTTCCTGATTGGTGGCACGGCAGGGCGCACCACCTTGAATGGCGAAGGTTTGCAGCATCAGGATGGTCATTCGCTGATTCTTTCCGGCTTAATGCCCAACTGCATCAGCTACGACCCAACCTTCTCGTTCGAGATTGCGGTGATCATGCATGACGGTATGCGTCGCATGTTCCAAGAGCAGGAAGATATTTATTATTACCTGACGGTGATGAACGAAAACTACGTGCATCCTGACATGCCCAAAGACGCCGAAGCCGACATCATCAAGGGCATGTATTTGTTGCGTAAAGGGGCGGTTTCAGACGGTAAGAAACCGGCACCGCGCGTTCAACTGCTGGGTTCCGGCACGATTTTCCGCGAAGTAATCGCGGCGGCTGATTTGCTCAAGCAGGACTGGGGCGTCGATGCGGATCTGTGGGGTT